>CALJYC010000085.1 GCA_937984275.1 uncultured bacterium
GAAATGGAGCGACTCGAGATCCCGCCCATTCGCGAGTTCATCGAAATGCTCGACGACGCCGGGGCCGACATGTACGGCTGCCAGATGGCCCTCGACATGTTCAAGCTCACCAAGGATGACCTCGTGCCGCAGGTCAAGGACGTGCTCACGGCCATGGACTTCATGGACATGAGCGAAGGCGCACAGATCATCTTCATCTAGTCTGGGTCTCCTTCTGATCACCGCTCCTGTTACGGCTAAGCGAAAAGCACTGGCCACACGGCTCAAAGGGCGAGACGCTAGGAATGCGCCGAATTTTCGCGAAGACGGCCCAAGACTCTGGAGAATCGTTCAGAGTTGCGCCGCTGGCATCCTCCTTGCCTGCGTTCTTAGGAGTAAGACCATGCGCGGCCCTTCCTGTTGGTTTGCTCCGCTGCTCGTCACGGCTTGTTGCCTGTTGGCGCTTGCCGGTTGCGGATCCGAAGGGGGTGGCATGGGTCAGCCGGATGGAGGGTCATCCGGAGACGGCGGCGCCGGCGGGGACCCGGGCGGCGGCGGAACAGGAGGCGTAGGCGGAGCAGCCGAAGTAGGTGGCGCAGGCGGAGCAGGCGGCACAAGCGGAACGGGCGGCACAGGCGGAACATTCCGGTTTCATCCGCCCGACTTCGAGAGGCCGGATGTGCACGGCCCGGACATGGAGCTCCAGCGAATGGATTGCCGCGACTGCCATGCCGCCGATCTCACCGGCAACCTAGGCCCGAGCTGTGACAGCTGCCACACGGTTGGTTGGCGATGGGACTGCGTGTTCTGTCACGGCGCCGACGACAACCTCACCGGAGCCCCACCGCGCGATCTTGGTGCGCTTCCGATGTCCGGCTCGCTCGCGTTCCTCGCTCACACGGTGCACGTGAATGAAGGGATCAGTCAGGCCTACGATTGCACCGAGTGTCACCGTAAGCCTTCGAACGTGCTGAGCATCGAGCACGCGTTCGACGACACGCCCGGCCAGGGCGAGGTCAGGTTCTCGATGGGCTTGAGCGCTGCTGGCAACTACAACGGAGTGGGAGCCTGCAGCAGCCTGTACTGCCATGGTAACGGTCGAGGAAACAACGGCTCCGCTGTGGATGGAAGTGCATCGATGCAATGCGACTCCTGTCATCCGGGTATGGCGGCGAGCGAAAATCAGTTGGATACAATGAGCGGCGAGCACAGCAAGCACGTGCGTGAAGGACTCAACTGCGGGAACTGTCATCTGGATGTGACGGAGGATGGGCTTTCGATTCGCGGACCGCTTTTGCATGTCGACGGGGCGAATCAGATTCGCTTCACCGACCTCGCCATCAACTACAATCCAGCGACAGGTCGTTGCGCAGGCGACTGCCACGGCAAGGAGCACGAGGACAAGAGTTGGTGACATTTCAGCGATCCATAGTCCCTCAACTCAGCCGCAGTGGGTTGTCGGTATTCCGCGGTCTTGTTCCTGCATCGCTTTCTTCCTAGAATGCGGCCGTGTGAGAGTCAGGGGGGTGTCGCGATGAGAGCCATTGCTGTTGTTGCGTTGGTGCTCGCAATGTCGAGTACGGCGTTTGCAGGTCCGCAGTCCACAATCGGAGGGAAGCGGTTGAAGTCCGAGGTGGTGCACAACACCGGGGTCGGCTGGCCGAGCCTGTTCTACGAATGGTGGAACAAGGGGCAAGGCAATCTGGACTGGGCACTCGGGGCCGAGCTGGTGTACGGGGACTGGTCCGGCGCGTACTCGGATGTCAGCGCCGGTTTGGCGTTCAACGCTCCGCTCCGCTGGCACATCCACAACAGGAAGCACGCCAAGGCCACGACCGACGTTGGGATTCGGTTCACGCCGGGTGCTATGGTTGGCGGTAGCGATCGTCGCGCTGTCCCTCCCACCGGTGTGCCTCCCGTCGGTCCCCCGCCCGATCAACGCGTCATGGGAGGCCTACGCACAGAGCTTGCGGTTCCTATTTCGATCGACGTGCACGACCGGGTCAGCGTCGTCACCGGGGCAACGATTCCGTTTTCCTTGATGTTCGCAAGGGACACAGACCCTTGGGGGATCATTCCAATTTTGGTTCGGATGGGCGTCGAGATCAATGCCGCCCCGAAGGTGGCGCCTTTCTTTCTGTTCGAGCTCGGACCCGCCATCGGCATCGGAAACGGCACCTCTGATGTCGACTTTGCCTTTCGAGTTTGGGTAGGAACGGCCTTCTGGTCGGTGTTGCGCAAATAGCAGCTACCGCGAGTTATTGAACGATCCAATCGCTCGCCTGGCGGAGCTCCGGGATTGCTCCGGGGCCGAGTTGGACGAGGTAGCAGCCTTTCGTGGCGGTCGGCGTCGGTCAACTCGATGGGCTTCGTGTGCGGTCCCCATCCTGGGCAGGCTTCACGATCGGTGCCTTCGGAGGCACGGTCCCGAACCCGCTCGACAACCGACCCACCATCGATACGACCCGATTCGGTGTTCAGCTGGCCTACCAAAACGAATCGCTCGATTCGCAGCCCTTCGTCGGTCTATCCATGCACGCCTCGACTTTCATGGGCGACATCGATGAACGTCGCCTCAATGCGGAGTTCGACGTGTTTCCGGGAAACGGCCGAGTCGCGGGGCACTTCGAGCTCTCGATGCACGACGAGCTCAACCCTTGGAAGGCGCCGCGCTTCGAGGTGAGCGCGGCAGGCCTCGATGCGTCGATTCGCGCCGGGCTGTTCCAGATTGCAGGCCGCTTCGACATGCGGCTACCAGAACGTTCGCTATGACTCACGACGTACCTGCCGTTGGGTTATCTATGCAATACCGTTCCAGCAGATCTTGATCCTACGTCCAGCGCGGTTGTCTGCGACAAGAGCAATGACGCTCGGTACTTCGGGGGCCTGGACACCAGCTTCACCTTCACCCGGCTCGTGCTCCATGCGGGCGCGAGCATCGTGCACAGCGAGGCTGCAGATCAGTTCGAGCAGATCTCCGGCTATCTGCAGGCTCGGGTGTTGCGCATCGCGGACATCATGTGGGCGGACATTTCGGTCGCGGCGTACGCTCGCTCCTTCGTGTCGGACTATGCCGCCCGCCTGGCGGTAGGGGTCGACATTCGCCGAGTGGGCGAGGTGTCCGTGTACTACCGACCATCCCTCAATCAGTACAACGCGGCGCCCAGCGATTGGCTGCAGCACTCTGCCGGCGGCATTCTTTACTTGTCCCTCGGACACGACCTGGACCTAGGTATTCGAGTCGACGGGATGTTTGGCGAAGATGTGAACGTGCTCGTGCTCGGCTCAAATCTAACTTGGCGCCCGTCCTGGTGAGGGCTTCGGAGCCCGCGTCGGCCACGGCGCTATTCGATGCGCGCCTTCAGCACTTCGATTTCGTTCACGAAGCCGGTCGCGATGTCTTGCAGGCCGGGGACCAGCTCCGTGCAGGCCATTGCGCCGAAACATAGACGGTCGACCACGCTCATCACTGTGATGTCGAGGCCTGAACCGTGTTGTGCGGGGCCGAGCGGGAAGAGCTGCAGCAACCGCGCGCCTTTCGTGTAGAGAGGGACGGGTGGCCCTGCGATGTTCGAAATGATCACGTTCCACAATGGAGGAACCCGGTCGGCGAGGTGCCTCGAAGAGTAAAAGCCTATGAGGCTAGTCGCCATCCAAGGCACGGTGATGTTGTTGATGAGGGCGGCGACGTTCTTCAGGATGTCGCTGCCACCACCTCTCCTGTGCCGCCTCTTTGCTGCGGTCGTTTCTTCGTTGATCGCCATGAGCCGCTCGACCGGATCATCGCTTTGGATGGGCAGGTGAACACGAATCACCGAAACGCGGTTGCCGTCTTGATCCCCATCTTGACGAACAGACACCGGAACGGTTGCAATCAAAGGGCGTTCCGGCAGGCCACCATGCGCGGCAAGCCAGGATCGCAAGCTTGCGCAACACGCGGCTAGCACGACATCGTTCACGGTCGTTCCGAAGGCACGCTTGATCGCCTTCACGTCTTCGAGTGAGACGTCCGCGAACGCGACGGAGCGGTTGGGCGTGAGGGCGCGGTTGAACGGAGTTGGCGGTGCCTCGAACAAGGGCGCCTTCTCAGAAACCTCGTCATCTGCCGACGGAGGGGGCTTGGATTCTCCTTTCGCTCGGACCGCCGAAACCACTTTTGCCGCTGCTTCCACGGCGCGCCGAGGTTTGCCCACGAGGGTTCGAAGCGTATCGGCTGCGAGCCAGGGGAGCGTGGGCTCGCGATCGGGAATCCAGGCCTCCCCCGGGGGAGGGATCACTCGGCCTTCGAGACTCGTCTCGAGCAGCGTGCTCGCGATCGTCGCGCTTTGGCCGCCGTCCATCGCTGCGTGGTGGATCTTCATGACCAAGGCGTTCTTGCCGCCCTCCAGACCATCTATCACCACGGCCTTCCACAAGGGCCTGTCGCGCTCGAGACATTGGCCTGCGAACTCGCCGACAAAGTCGGACAACTCGCGCATGCCACCCGGCGACCGAAGCGTCATATGTACGAGGTGATTGTCGAGATCGAAAGCCGGGTCCTCGATCCAATGGGGATCGCCGATTTGTAATGGCCCCTGGACGATGCGGCGCCGGAATGGCGGGATGAGATGAATCCGTTCTGCGAACCGCTGCCGAGCCCACTTGAAGGCCGTGCCTTCGCCGAGGTCGGTGCCCTGTGCATTCTCGGGCTCGAAAACCAGGATACCCATTGTGTGCATGGGCATCTCGGGGGTTTCCGCGTACAGCATCGCCGCGTCGAGAGTGGAGACAGGGATCATAGCCCACCTCCTGATGGCAAGAACCCGAGGCCCATCATGAAGCGGGCCATCTCGGTTAGATATTTGCCGCGGTCGAGGTGGATGCTGTGGCTCCCCGGAAACCAATACATGCGGCAGCGTTGCCAATGATCCCACAGCAGCCGGGAATGTTTGGGGGGAGCGAGCCGGTCACCGGCACCACCAACGATCATCAGGCGTTCGGGGGGCAGCACTGGCTTGTAGGTCAGCGGGCAACTCACGGCGACGAGGCGGCGTGCATCTGCGGAGCTCAGGTTCGTCGCGGCCAGGGCGGCACGCATGAGCGCCCCCATCGGCTGCCATTCCAAGACCAAGTCCGCGACACTGATGATCGGCACGTTGGGAAGCGCGAAGGCCAACTTGTCTTCAACACTGGCGAGCATTGATGAGATGAAACCTCCGAGACTCAACCCGGTCACGCCAACTTGCTCGACACCTTGCTCGCGTTGAAGCCAATTGAAGAGAATTCGGAAATCGAACACCGACTGCGCGACCGCTTCGTTGAATCGAGATGTGCCCCCTGCGAAGAAGCCGTGTCCCGAAAACGGTGAGAAGCGAGTCTGGCGCGGCCCGTGGAAAGGAAGCGTGAACAACGCGATGTCGCAACCCATGCGGTAGAACCAGGGAAGCGCAAAGAACCACTCGTTGATCAGGTATCCCTCGGCGGTGAATCCATGAATCGCGACGATCGTCGGTCGCGGCCCGTCACGGTGCCGAACCATGCGCGCGTAGGCCACGCGGTTGCGGTCGTGACGAAGATAGGGCTTGTGTTGGTTGGGATGGACGGGTTGGAACGGGCTGTCGAACCGCACCACCTCGCAGACCCCGTCCTCGGGCTCGAAACGCGGAAACCAGCGCCCTGGCTTGACCCGCACCCGAACGCCAGACGGCGGCTCGCGGAAGAACCGGGTGGGATCGCCCGATTCTGCCATCGTGGCGTAAAGGCCGACATCTTGCATCGACCGCCGAAGCTGGAGCGGATGGAAGCCAAACGGAATGGCCGTCGCGCTGACCATCGTGCCGAAGATCGCCCGCACGGCGTGGTCGAACGCGGCCGCCGCTCCGATCTGCACGCGATCTGCACGCGCGAGGTCGAACTTCTCTGGCCTCCGGGCGAAATCGTCGTCGAGATGCTCCCACCAATGGCCGATCGGCATCAAGGGCGCCGCCCGCTCACAAGACTCGTGCACAACCCGAGACACCACCGCGGAGTCTTTCATCTGAGAAGCTTACCCCACTTGGGCCGGAGCAAAAGGCGCCGCTGCTCCATCAGGCTCAGCGCGCCCCTCAGATCAGACTTGGCGGCCGTAGCGGTGACGTGAGATAAGGGGCCTTCCGCGAGGAGGCGCCGTGTCGAAGACGATTGCGATTCTGACCAGTGGCGGCGATTCGCCAGGGATGAACGCCGCGATTCGGGCGGCGACGATGGTTGCCGTTGCCAAGGGGCATCGGGTGCTCGGGGTGCGGCACGGGTATCGCGGGTTGCTCGACGGGAAGATCGCACCGCTTGGCGCAGACGACGTCAACGGCATCCTGCGTGAAGGCGGAACGATTCTGCACTCTGCCCGAAGCCGGCGCTTTCACGAGAGAGCGTTCCGGGATCAAGCCCGAAATGTGTTGACGCAGCACGGGGTGGACGGCCTCATCGTCATTGGCGGAAATGGCTCGCTCACAGGCTTGACCCTCTTGAGTAATCAGGATGAAGCAGGGGACTGGCCCGTCCGGTGCATTGGGATTCCCGCCTCGATCGACAACGACATCGCGCTGACCGGCCTGGCGATCGGTGTCGACACGGCGATGAACACGATCGTAGAAGCATGCGACCGCATCGGGGACACCGCGAGCGCGCACGGGCGGACGTTCATCATCGAGGTGATGGGGCGTGACAGTGGGTACCTCGCGATGACCTCAGCCATCGCTGCTGGAGCCAACATGGTGCTGTTCCCGGAGGCAACTCGCACGGAGGAGGAGCTCGTGAGCTCCGTCGTGAAGACAATTCTCACCGTGCGCGAGCGTCACCCCGAGAATCATCGGGTCGTGGCGATCAAGGCCGAAGGCGTGCCGACTCCCACCAATCGCCTCAAGACGCTCGTCGACGCGAAGCTCTGCGAGGCGACCGGAGAGGAGCACGAAGACATCGAAACGCGCGTGACCGTTCTTGGACACGTGGTCCGCGGTGGGCGTCCGAGCGCCTTCGATCGTTTGCTCGGAAGCCGTTTCGGCAACGTGGCGGTTCGAGCGCTGCTCGAAGGGGAGCATCGGAAGATGGTCGCCTGGCTGCCGCCGATGGATCTGCCCGAAGGCGCAGGCACTCGTTCGGCCGCTGATCCCTATTGCTACCTCATCGATCTTCCCACGATGCTGTCGGCGACCAAACGGCTTCTGGAGGGGCAAAGTCCGCTCGCTCGATGGAGAACCACAGCCTTCGACGATCTCGAAGACGTGTTTCTGTTATAAAGAAAGGGTGCCGAAGCTTACTTGCCTTGCGGGGCTTCTGGGGGTCCTGGCGGTGCACGCTGTAGCGCCGCGCGTTCTTGCGCAGGACGAGCCGGAGATCGAGATCATCACAGAGCCGCCACCCGAACTGGAGTCACCGCCCGCCGAGTCACCTCCGGTCGAGCCGCCGCCGGAGCAGCCCCCACCCCAACCTGACAAGCCCAAAGAACCGCTCGGTCACCTTCGTGTCGGCGGTGGGATCGGGTTTGGTTTCAGCACGGGTTTCATCTCCATCGGCGTGTCGCCTCAGGTGTCGTACATCTTCAAGCGCATCGTCGAGCCGGGAGTCGCACTCCGATACCAGTATACGAAGGACAGCATTCCGATTCCCCAGGTCACTTGGCACACGTACGGTGGCTCGATCTTCGTTCGAATCTTTCCGATTCCGCAGTTCTTCGTGCTCGTCGAGGGCGAGATCATCAACACCGGGTGGAAACAAGGCGACATCAGCTCCGGTCGCATGAACTATGGCAACCTGCTCCTCGGAGGCGGCCTCGTCATGGGCGTCGGCAAGGGTGCGTTCGTCGCCACGTCCTTGAAGATCGCAGTCTTCAGAAACGCATTCTACCCAAGCGCCTTCCCAATCATCTCGATAGGCGGTGGCTACGCCTTCTAGGGGCCTGCCCCGTGACGGTGCGCAGCACCGTTTTACGGGGCGCCGTCGAACAAATCCTCGAACCCGCTCGGCTCGTGCCGTCCGAAGACGATGGTCTCGAGAATGCCGATGCCTCGTTGGTCGCCCATCTTCGCGCGCACGATGTTATGCACGTGGATGGTGCAGTACTCGTCGGGTTCCACCTCGTCGAGCTTCCAGCTCTCGTAGCCGATCTCGAGCTCGTCGCGCCAGACCGCGTGACCCCACTCGGGATGCTGGTAGCCGATCCCCATCATTTGGAAGCGGAAGATCGGTTCGAGCTCGATCTCGAGCTTTGTTCCATCGCGCTTCTCGAACACGAGCCCGGCGGCTTCCGGCCACCGTGTCCCGCTCTTCCAGCGAATCGAGTTCGTCGCGGAGGCCATCACTTCCTCGTCGGCTTTCAATACGTCCTTTGGAACCTCTTGATCGTCTGGGTACGTCTTCACGATCGACGCCGAGAGCTCTTGCGCATGGCCGTCGGGCATCTCGCGCGTGAGGAAATGCGTGCAGAAGCCGTCAAAGTGGATCGGCGACCAAATCCAATAGACGGCGGGGTCGGAGGTCAGCCGGCTCGGCGCGCCCTCCTCGTACTCGCCGACCGGGCGCATGCCCCAGGACTTGTCTCGATTGCCGATGACTTCGCTTCGTTTGACGTCGAAGCGCTTCCCCTTGATCGAAAAGAAGCCCTCCCACGTCCCGTATTGAGTGAAGCGCTGTGTGTCCATGATGAGCCTGGTGCCGTCCCACATGACGTTTTTCGGCTCTTGCACTGGTGGGGCCTTGGCGTGGAAGGTCAGGTTACATTCGACCTCGGTGTCATTGGGGTCGATCACCAGGCGCACGATCCGCATGGGTTCGATGACCTCGACACGCATCGGCCCCACGGAGCTGTCCATCGGGTTGTCCGGCACTCTTCGCGAGGAGTGAAATGAATGCTGGACCCCGTCTACCGCCACGCTGAAGTGCGCGTCCTGTACGAATCGGTTGGGGTAGCGCCCAAGCCCGGCCTCGAACAAGAACGTGCCCGCCTTGTCGTTGCCATTGAACCAATAGCGGTCGTAGGCGTTGCGGTTGACGACCCCCATCTGATTGATCGGCAGGGGGACCTGGTGAATCAAGTAGTCGTCGAAGTCGGTAATCATCTCGGATTCCTCGTTACGGCAGCGTGACTCCACACTCACGCAGGATTTCTTCGGTGTCGGCGCCACGCTCCTTGGCTGGCGTCGGGTCGGCTGGCTTGGTGCGCGAAAAACGCGGCGCGGCGATGGCGTGCTTGATCCCATCGAGGTCGATGAATGACCTCCGTGCGACGTGGTGCTCGTGCTCGAACACCTCGGCGGCGGCAAGGACAGGCGCGAAGCACGCGTCGCTGCCCTCGAACACTTCGCACCACTCGTCACGCGTCTTCTTGCGGAACAGCTCTTCCAGCGTCGGACGCAGCTCACCCCATTTGGCCGGGTTCAAGTGTTCGCCAGCCGCGGGTGCGCCTTCGATGCCGAGCTTCTCGATGAGTTCCTTGTAGAACTGCGGCTCGAGCGCGCCAAGCGAGACATACTTTCCGTCACTCGTTTCATACACGTCGTAGAACGCCGCCCCGGAGTCGAGCAGGTTTTCACCACGCTTGTCGGACCAGAATCCTTGCTGCATTCCGGCATAAACGCTCGCCATCAATGCGGCGACGCCGTCGACCATGGCAGCGTCGACCACCTGCCCCTTGCCGGACTTCTGCGCTTCGAGGAGTGCCGTGACAACGCCGAACGCCAGCAGCAAACCACCGCCTCCAAAGTCACCGATCAAGGTCACCGGAACCGTTGGCCGCTGGCCCTTGCGGCCGATCGCATGCAGTGCGCCCGCCAGTGAGATGTAGTTGATGTCGTGGCCCGCGCGTTGTGCCCACGGCCCTTCTTGGCCCCAACCTGTCATGCGACCGAACACGAGGCGCGGATTCACTTCGAGACAAACCTCTGGACCGATTCCCAAGCGCTCCATGACTCCAGGGCGAAACCCCTCGATCAGTGCATCGGCGGTCGCGACCAGCTTGAGCAGCGCTGCTTTGTGTTCAGGTTTCTTGAGGTCGAGCGTGATGCTCTTCTTCCCACGACTCATCACGTCGAAGTTTGCCTGCAGAAAAGACGGCTCAGGCCGACCGACCCGAATGACCTCAGCCCCGAGGTCGGAGAGCAACATCCCTCCAAACGGGCAGGGACCGATGCCTTCAATTTCAACGATTCGAATTCCGTCCAGTGGACCCATTTTCAAAGCTCCGATAGCGCGCGGCGCAAAGTAATTGATGCGAGGTTTTCGTAGTCGAACTCATTCTCTTCGTCGATGATTTCGATCTTCTTCATGTACTGGCCGATGCGAGCCATGTTCATCGAGAAGCGAGCGAGGGCAAGGATCGAGTAGTAGCCGAGGTCCGACGTGTCGAGGCCCGTTGCCTCTTTCCAGCGAGTGATGGTTTCTTGGTAGCTCGGGATACCGGGAAGGCGCTCGAGCTCCAATCCTTCGGAGAAGCAACGGTCGGACGCGAGCCACCACGCGAGGTCCTGTACAGGGTCGCCAATCCGCGCCATCTCCCAGTCGATCACGGCGGCGCACTCGAGGTTGTCGAAGATCTCATTCGCGAGCCGGGAGTCACCCCAGCAGAGCGCGATCTGTTTCTCTTCGGGTTTGTTCGCCTCTAGGTAGTCGAGGGCCTGAGCAATGTCCGGATGTCGCTCCCGCGGCATGCCCCACTCGAAGTATTCCTGCCAATACTGAAGTTGTTGCTCGAGCGGCGTTGCACCTCTCTTGGGGTCCAAGAGAAAATCGAAACCGAGCGCCTTCCAATCGAGGCGGTGCACTTTGCACATCGCGTCGAACCCGTTCCACCAAACCGTCGTTCGCTCGGACTCGGAGAGCTCATCGGCGATCCAGCCCTCGTCGTGCATGGGCGGATTGTCGCTGGGCACCTCACCGTTGATGCGATCCATGATGTAGAACGGCACGCCCAAGACGGACGCGTCTGGCTCGAACCAACGAACGCGCGGGACGGGTACGTCCGTGCCTTCGAGCATTTGCAAGACTCGGCACTGAAGCGCGATGTCGTACGTCGGGAAGACGATGTACTCTTCGGGTTCGAGCCTCGCGACCAGCCCTTCCCGGTGCTCCTCGCTGTCTTTGCGGTAGACGAGGTCAAAGAGCAGGGTGTCGCTCGAGAAGCCGGTTCCGAGTGGGGCCTCCAAGTCCTCGATGCGCATGTCCCCCGGCGGCACGGACAGCTTGGGCGCCAGCCACTCGATCATCCGCGCCGCAGTCTGGTCTAGGTCCCTCTCGTCGTCTCCGAAAGCCATGTTCACCTTGTCCGCGTTTGACTCGCTGCGCGACTCTGCCATTTACGTCATTCCGCCCCGGGGGTCGAGTCCCGCCGGCGGCGATTGGGTCGCAAATGACCACCGCTTCGCTGAACAAACCGTTGACCTTGCCGTGCGGCGCGATCCTGCCAAATCGCATCGCCAAGGCTGCGATGAGCGAGCATCTCGGCTCGCCGAACCAGTCACCGACGCGGGGGCTCGCGCGGCTCTACGAGCGCTGGTCCGCTGGCGGGGCTGGGCTGTTGATCACGGGTAACGTCATGATCGACCCGGCGCACCTCGAAGGCGTGCGCAACGTGGCGGTGAAGCCGGAGTCGAACGTCGACCGTTTTCGTGAGTGGGCTATGGCCGGGACCACCCACGGCAATCACCTGTGGATGCAACTCAATCATCCCGGCCGCCAGACCCCGCGCCACGTCAACCCGAGCCCCGGCGCACCGTCGGCGGTGGAGCCGGTCAACCTGTTTCGACGTGCCAAGGCGTTCGGCAAGCCGCACGCGATGGATGAAACCGAGATCGCTGAGGTCGTCCGGGGCTTTTCCAGCGCAGCAGGGTTGGCCAAGGCCGCGGGCTTCACCGGGGTGCAAGTTCATGGGGCGCACGGCTATCTCGTGAGCCAGTTCCTTTCTCCGCTCACCAACCAGCGCTCCGACCGATGGGGCGGGTCACTCGAGCATCGCGCTCGCTTTGCCCGCACGGTGCTCGGCGAAGTCCGAAAAGCAGTTGGGGACGACTTCCCGGTCGGCATCAAGCTCAACTCGGCCGACTTTCAGCGCGGCGGCTTCACCGAAGAAGAGTCGATGCGCGTGCTCGGCATGCTTCAGGAAGACGGCATCGATCTCGTCGAGATTTCCGGCGGCAGCTATGAGTCTCGGGTCATGCTCGACAAGGTGGAAAGCCAGCGCGAAGCGTTCTTCCTCGAGTATGCCAAGAAGGCTCGTGCCGAGGTGGACATTCCGATGATGGTGACCGGGGGCTTCCGGGCGCGCTCGATCATGGAGGACGCGCTGTCGACGGGCGCGCTCGACGTGGTCGGCATGGGGCGCCCGTTTACCAATAACCCGAGTGTTGCCCAGGACTTGATCGACGGCCGCACCGAGTGGGCGGAGGATCCCCCGGTGATGCCAGGGCTCGGCCGATTGGGCGGCATGTCTGAAGCGATGATGAGCGTCGCCCAGATGGGGCTTCTCGCGAAGGGCAAGAGCCCAATCCTGCGCTTGGGCGGTCTCGGAGCGGTGTTCGGATCGCTCGTTCAGGAAACCGCCGACCTCTTCAGGCCGAAACGCCCCTGAGTGCGCACCCGCTGGGCGGAAAAATTGCGCGAGGGCCCTGAAAACGCCAAATCGCGCTTGCAGTCGCGACGTGCCCCTGTAGCATCCGGCCAATTGTTTGGGGACCGGGGTCTCCGAGGTGCACTCACCAGTCTTTAGGGAGAGGAGGTGACCATGCTGTCGAAGTCTGCCGCCCGCGCGTTTTTCCTGTCGGGGACGCTACTGTTTGGCGCGGTGTTCATTTGGCTCACGGTCGATACGTTCCAGCGGATTCCAGCCCAGACCAACGCGGGCGACCTGAACGAATCGGTCGTACGCGGAAAGAAGATCTGGGAGGAAAACAACTGCATGGGCTGTCACACGCTCCTCGGCGAGGGCGCCTACTACGCTCCGGAGCTGACGCGCGTGTACGATCGGCGCGGACCGGCGTTCATTGCCGCCATGTTGAGAGACCCGGAGGCCGTTTACCCGGGGCAGCGCAAAATGGTGAAGTACGACTTTACCGAAGAGCAGATCGACGACGTGATTGCGTTCTTCGAGTGGATTGGCCGCATGGACCTCAACGGCTTCCCACCGGAACC
>CALJYC010000086.1 GCA_937984275.1 uncultured bacterium
TCGGCAAGAAGGATGCAGACGGATGCGTGCACATCCTCGATCGGAAGAAGCACATCATCATCACCGCGGGCGGCAAGAACCTCACCCCTGCGAACATCGAAAACGAGATCAAAGCGTCGGACCCGATGATCAGCCAGGCGCACGCGCACGGCGACAAACGCAAGTACCTCGTCGCATTGGTCACCGTGGGCGCCTCGGAGGCGGTGGAATGGGCTCGTCAACAGAAGACCATCGACGACGCCACGGCCGACAAGCACATCAAGGACCTGACGGAAAACCCACTGGGGCGTTCTGCCGAGCTTCAAGAGCTGCTCGAACAGATCGCGCACGACCCGGAAGTGGAGCAGCGCATCGTCTCGTCGGTACGGCGGGCCAACGAAGGGTTGTCGCGAGTCGAGGCAATTAAGAAGATTCACATCCTCGGTCGCGAGTTCAGCGTGGAGGAGGACGAGCTCACCCCGACGCTCAAGCTCAAACGCAAGAATGTCGAGGCGAAGTTCGCGAAAACGTTCGACCAGCTATACGACGACGAGGCGTTTGGCTTGGTCGTGTTGACGGCCTAAGCTGGGCACACGATGCGTGTTGTCCTGACGTGCCTACTCGTGACGCTCTTCGCGTCACCCGCGCTCGCATTCGAAGGGATGCTCAAGGCGAGCCTGTCGAGCGAGCAAGGGGTCGCCGCACGGATTCGCGCCCGATACTCGAAGGCCGGTGACGTCCGCATGGACATCGAGTCTACCGACGGCAACGGCAACCCGGTGCGAGCCACCACCATCATGCCGAAAAAAGGCAAGAGCTACTATTCGATCGCCCACGAGGAGAGGACCATCGTGGAGATGCCCTACTCGACGCTGGCGGCGACGAGCAAGCAGGTCACGGGCTCCGGCGAGAGTGCCAACCTGGAGATCAAGAAGCTCGGCAACGAGACCGTGAGCGGGGTGCCGACCGAGCACGTTCGCGTGATCGACAAAGACAACAAGGCCGTCATCGACCTCTGGCTCACGCAGAAGTATCCCGCCGATCTTTGGACGCGAGCGTTCCGCGGCCGGAACCTCGGCCTCGAGATGTCCGACGACGAACGTACCAAGGCGATGAAGAAGTACGGCGTTAAGCCTGGGTTTTCGATGAAGATGCGGGTCGAGCAGGCCGGTGGTGTCCCGGTGGTGTTCCTGGTGGAAGAGGTCCGGCGCGTGCCGGTGCCGCTGGAGCTCTTTTCGCTGCCCGAGGGCTATACGCGCGTCCAAGGCCCCGTCCGCTCACAACCTTGACGGGCCGAGGCGACCTTGCGATATACAGCCGCAATAGACGGCGATATTGGGGCGCCGAAGGGAGATTCCATGACTAAGCAAATATTCGTACGCGCGTTGATTCTGATGTCCGCGCTGCTCGTGTTGAACGGGTGCAAAGATTCCGAGACAGCCAAGGACGCGAAGAAGGGCGATCCAGCCCTCGTGCTCGACGCCGGTCAAGAGCCGCGTGAGCCGCTGCGCTACAAGATCGCGCACGGGACGACGACCTCGGCGACCATGGACTTCGGGATCGCCTCACTGGCCACCACGGAACGCGGCGCCGCGCTGGCCGTAACCCCGGGGGTCCGACTGCACATCATGTCTGGGCCGTCCCTCGAAGGGAAGCGGGGTAGCACTCGCTTCGATGTCCGGATCACCAAAGCTGAAGCGATCGTTCCCGAAGGGGTCGACCCCGCAGTGGCGCAGGACCTCAACAAGAGCGCCTCGGTGCTCAACAACGTCGGTGGCTGGGTCGAGGTAGACAACCGCGGCATCATCCAGAGGACCGAGCTCAACGAGGCTGCCAAGCGCGCCGATGTCCCAGTGCGTTTGCTCGTGATGATCATCAACGCGCGCACTTCGCTCGCTCGCGTGATCCTTCCGGCGGAGCCCGTCGGAGCCGGAGCTCGCTGGGACGCGCGCAAGGAGCTCGTCCTGTACGGCTTCGAGGTGACCCAGGTAGACACCTACACACTAGTCGAAAAGGTCGGAGACGAGCTCAAGATCAACGTACAGATTCAGCAGAACGCGCTTCCTCAGACCGTGACCTTCGACGAAGAAGGAGTCGAGCTCTCCGTCGAGTCGTTCAAGATGAATGCTGCGGGCGACGTGATTGCCAACCTCAATGCGCTCGAGACCAATGCTTCGGCAAGCGGTGAGTCGACCGGCGTCATCAATGTCAAGACCGTCGACGGCACCGAGAAGGTCGAAATCGATCGCGCCTTCCAGGTGCGGATGACCGTCACGTACGATCTCGCGGAGACCGAGGCCGCGGCAGCCGAGGCGATCGAGGGGGCCAAGGCCACCCAAGACGCCGAGAAGGCGGCCGCCAAGGAGCTCGAGGCTCAGGAATAGAGCGTCCCAGGCCAGAGCGTAGCCACGACGGCACGTTGGGCCCGCTCCCGCTTCCAGTATTCGGATTTGGGGTCGAGCTCGACGCTGCCGTCGATTAGTTTCTGGAGCGTGGCCTCCACACCGCTGGCGAACTCGGCGTCCTGCACGACGATGTTGGCCTCACTCTCCCAGAAGCTCGCCGTCGCATCGAGGTTGGCCGACCCAATGCTGGTCACCAACCCATCGACGGACACCACCTTGGCATGAACGTACGGGCGAATGCGGCCACCGCGCGCAACGATCATGGGAGAAGCCGGCGGAACGAACTCGTACACCTCGACGCCGGCCAGCAGTAGCGGCTCCAACTTCCCCTTCACCATGTACTCGAAGAGTGTGCGGTGGAGAGGCGCCGGGAAGAACGTACCGTCGTCGCGTCGGGCTGTAGCGCTTCCGACGAGAAGCTTGACGCTGACCTCCCGGGCCAAGAGCCGATGAATCGCGCGCTCGAGCGCGGCGACGATCGGGAAATCGTTGACGATGTAAACGTGATCCTCGGCGACGTCGAACATCGCCTCGTACATCGCGAGGCCGTTTGTCTCGGTGAAACCGCGGTGCACCACCAAGCGGCCCGCGGCGGAACCGGCGGGTTGGAGCTCCGGTAGAACATCCCGTCCGGGTGCAATCGCCTCCCCACCCTGCCGCTCCCATGTGTGCATGAAGGTCTGCTGCACCTCCCGGACGAGCGGCCCGGACACCTCGATGTGCGCGTCGAGCCAGGGGATGCGTTCGTGGCGCGTGTTGTCGTGCACAGGCACCTCGTCGAAACCCAAGAAATACTCGTCACTGGCATTGCGGCCGGACACGAAGGCCTGCTTGCCATCGATGATCACGAGCTTGCGATGGTCGCGCTTCTTCAAGTTGGAAATGTCGACTTGTTTGCTGGACTCGATCGGACTGACGGCGAGAACCTCGATGTTGTCTTCTTGTCGAAGCGACAAGATCAACGGGTTGAGGCGGCCGAGGACTTCCTGGTCCGAGTAGAGCGCATCGACCATGAATCGGACCTTCACGCCAGCGCGCGCGCGCTGGATGAGCTTGACGATCAAGCGCTCCGCGAAGTCGCTCGGCCGGACGATGTAGAACTGAATGTGAATCGTCGACGTGGCTTCTTCGAACGCAGCAAGAAGCCGCTGCCGCGCTATTGCGTTGTCGAGCTCGGCGTGAAACCAGTTGCCGTGAACGAGACGCGACTCGGTGGTTTGATCGAGGCGCCAGTCGAGCGGGTTGCTACTCGCTCGGTCGCGAAGTAGCTGAGCTGCCTGTTCGATTTCGAGTTCAAAGTCCCCAGCAAGTGCCCGTCGGAGGGCCGTCGACGGCGCCATCACCGTCACCCGCTCGGCGCGGCTCTCCTCCGAGTCTTCGTCGCGTTCGGTCAGGATCGTCGTGACGGGCACGCCCTTTGCGCGCAGCCGGCGTATGGCGGTCGACGCGAACATGTTGACGAAATCGACGCCTAGACTCCTCAGCTCCTCCTCCTCGGCGGAATAGACGAGGATCGCGCTGGGCGGCAGGCGCTGGTGGAGGAGCTCCTCGTGGATGAGTGCGTCGCGGTTCTTCTCGTGGATGTCGAAGTACACGAGCTCGAAGCCCTCATCGATTAGGGCGCGTAGCGCTTCGACGGGCGACGCCATCGGCTGCGCGCCGTCTGGCGGCCGGGGCAGAAACAGTGCGGCGTGCACCAGCACGACTGGCCGGCCACTTGCGACTTGTAGGAGACGGTAGCCGATCAGATCCGACACCACATCGCCCTTGTCGTTGCACACCTTGACGCCAACTCGATGAAGGCCTGCTGCTGGCGCGCTGATCACGGTGCGCACTTCGCCACCGCTGCCGATCGGAACTTCAGCAACCACGGCATCGTCGACGTAGAAGCGCGCGATGGTGCCAAGCTTGGCGGACACACCCAGGCTCGCCGAGAGCTCCACGCGCTCCCCCGGGCTCGTGAGCACGTCGCGCTGCACGCCGCCTAGGAGTCGCCGAAGGCTCGGGTTTCGGCCCCAGCGTTCCATCGTCGCTCCGAGCGAACGCGCGGCGGTGTCGAGGATCGAATGCGCCTCCTCTCCGACGATCATGCGCTTGTCGACCTCGCCGGCGATCGTGGCAGCGATTCGCCGGATCCGTTCGCCCAGGTCTTGAGGTGCCTCGTCGTCCGTCACCGCGGTCAGTATAGGACGCTTAAGCGCCTTCGTCGGTCAGCACGGCCAGGTAGGGCAGATTCCGGAACTTCTGCGCGTAGTCGAGGCCGTATCCGACGATGAACACGTCCTCGACGGTGAAGCCCAGATAGTCGATCTCGACGGGCACGCGGGTGCGCGCGGGCTTGTGGAGCAACGAGGCGATCTTGAGGGATGCAGGCTGGCG
>CALJYC010000087.1 GCA_937984275.1 uncultured bacterium
CGCCCCCGAGTTCACGCTGAAATGCGACGCCCAGAGCGACTCCAACGCCGTGGTCATCGACGGCGGTGCGTACCTAGACACCATGCTCGTGACACGGAACCGATGTGACGGAACCGGCGAGATTCTCCAGAATCCGCCCACGGAACGGTACAAGTCCCGCTGGCGTGCGACCACCGAGCTCAAGTTTGTCGTCGACTGCTCGCCGATAGAGGTAACCCCAATCACCGCCATCGACGGTGGCACCGAGCTGCGCTTGGATGTGGGGACGGTGAATTTTCAAACCATGGATGGCGGCGTCGTGTGCCCGCAACCTTGATCCCTTGCGAACGAGCCCCACGATAACTAGAAAAAGACTGTGTTTCGCTTTCCCCCACTGACCCCATTCGTAAAGAAGCTGCTGATCGCGCTGTTCGCCGCGTGGATCGTGCAGATCATCCTTCAGAACTGGGCAGGGGTGCCGATCTTCGAGTTCCTTGCACTAAGCACCGCAAGGCCCGGGGTGAACACGCTTTGGCAGCTTGGCACCCACGTATTTGCCTTCCCAACCGGCCCGCAGGCCGTGTTCTCCATGCTGATCATCCTGTTGTTTCTCTGGCTGATGCTCGCCCCGTTCGAGCAACGGTTTGGAGAGAAGCGGACCATTCAACTCTGTGTAGTCGCGGCACTGTCGTCCGCGGTGTTGGCGCTCGTCGTGGGGCTCATCGTCCCGAGCCCATCCGCTTTGTACGGCGCCCAAGCGATCCTCCTGGGCTCGATCGCGGCTTTTGCGTGGTCCTACCGCGGCCAGGGCCGCATGAGCTTCTTCGGCGTCATCGACATGAAGCCCGTACACATCATCTATCTCGTGCTGGCGTTGAGCGCGCTGATGTTCATCACCTCGGGCGACGCGGTCGCGCTTGCAGCCGACATCGGCGCCATCGGCGGAGGCATGGCCTTCATCGAGTGGTTGAGGCGCCCACCCGGAAAGCGACGGCGGGCCAAACGGCGCAAGAAGAAGAGCTCCCTCGATGTCGTTCAGGGTGGTCGCGCCGATGAGCCGCGTTGGCTAAACTGAGGCCATGCTTCGCTGCTTGCTGATGTCAATCCTCGGGGCGCTCGCCCTCTCGATGGGGCTGGGGTGCTCGAGCGGGCCCGAATACCCATCGTCTGTGTACGACACCTGTTTCACGGTCGACAATTGTGTCGAGACGGCAACTCTGTGTGAGGAGCTCAGCGTAGACTTCTCCGGCCTCACGTACGTCAACGCAATCTGCACCCTCACCTGCGAAACCGAAGGCGCGATTTCGCCAGATTGCCCCAGGGCCTGGGTCGGACTCCTGGGTAGCTGCTACCCTTCCAGAATCGCCGGAGGCATCGTCGACGCCGCCATTTGCTTTGAGCCGTGCTACGTGGATGCGGACTGCCAGTTCGGCTTCCGTTGTCTGGGCGCGGCGAGCCTCTGCGGCGCCGACCCCACCTGCCCCGTCGAAGAAAACGACGCGATCTGCGTGCCTGGACCCCCTTGACGCTTTTGAGGCTACCTGCCCGAACGCGTGCTAACTCAATCGCATGAACGTGTGCCGATCGCAGCGGTGGGGTGCCGCGCTGGTCATGTTTCTGACCGGTGCGCTGGTTGGGGGATGCTCGGGCCGCAAGCAGGTTCCGTTCGGCCTGCAAGACGCGGGAGCACCGACCGAACTGACGGCCGAGACCGAAGAGGGCGCAGCCGAGCTGCCCGTCGGAACGACCTTCCAGCCGAACCAAGTCGAAGTCCAAGTCGCGGAATCGACGCTGGTCCTGCAGGCGGGCTACGCGCTGGCGGCACTGCAGCTGGATCTCGACGGCAACGAGCCGACCGACGCGCTGATCGTGTCGGCGGACCCTCAGGAAGTCCGGCTCCAGGCCGCTTACCCGCGCGGGCTCGACGTGACCGCTCGCAATATCGATTCATTCCTAGTGCCTAGTCACTGCGCCCAACCTGCTGCGGAGATTCGACAGCTTTCCGCGTCGCTGGTCGGTGTGCGCGTCGAGCACGCCTGTGAGACAGGGAAACGCACCAACTTCTGGCTCATCACGATCGAGGCACAGCCCCGCGTGCGCGAACGAATCACCGTCCTGCCGCCGAATGACCGCTCGACCGCGCCGATCGACCTCGAGCTTCGAGTCGAGGATCGTGACGCCGACGGCTACGACGACGTGGTCGCGAGCGTGCGCATCGGGGAGACCGACGTTCCCCTGGCATGGTTGAACCGACCGGGTGGATTTGCCAGAGATGCATCGCAACCCGAAGCCACGCTCCGAGAGCTTGCAGACGGCGCGTGGGAAGCGCTCGGATCGGACCTCGCTGGTGCGAACAAGCGCGCGCTTGCCGTCCTGGATGCGTTCGTCGCCCTATGCCGTGAAAGCGGCGCGGCCCGGATCGGGCTCTCTGGCACGCACGGCCTGCAATGCCAACAATCCCCCGCCACGGCGCGTGCGGTTTCGGTCGCGATCACGGCGGCGATTCGGCGCGGGAGCTTCGTGCGGGCACTCGAGCTTCAACGTTGGTGGGAAGGGATAGCGACCGCGCCCACCCCCGAGGAACGAGAGGTCGTGCAAGCGGCGTGGCGCAAAGCCAAAGCGAACACGACGCCGACTTGGCGCGCCATCGATAGCGAAGGGAGTCCGGCTACTCTCTACTTTCGGGACGCCGATACCCTCGTCGTTGACGGTCGAGCCCCCCGGGCGATCCAACTGAGCTCCGGATCGAAGACGAGGCTCTCTGAAGCTGACATCGTGCCGCCGGTGCAAGATCCCGAGGGCCGCTACGCGGTCAGGACAGTGCGGGCGACGTGTGTAGGCTTCGAAGCCGAGGTGGGACCCATTCGCAGCAAGCAGACTCATCGGGTACCGATCGAACGACGCTCGGGCAACGTCCCCTGCAAGACCCCGATCGATCGCCCGGCCTCGGTATTCGAATGGGCGGTGCTCGGCTGGGCGCCACAAGGATTGGTCGCCGCCTCGGGGGACTTGCTGCGAGTCGTTCCGCTCAATGCATTCGCAAAGCCTGCCGGACGCCACATCGACTTGCGCGCAGGGAGCCCCTTGCCCGCGCCGATCCGCGGCGCCCGCATCACAGCAGACGGGTCGCGCTACGTGATTCCACACCCCGAAGGGGTCGTCGTACGCGATTGGCGAGGGGGTGGAGCCGGGCTTTGGCTGCGACCAGCGGATTGGAACGCTGTCCCGGGGGAGCTCCGAAGTATCGCGATCAGCCCGGACGGTCAACGTATCGCCATACAAAAAGGCAGCGAGATCAGGCTTCTCACCTGGTAGCGAGCACCGACTGTGACGATGGATCGGCGATGGTATAGTCCGGGCGCATTGCGC
>CALJYC010000088.1 GCA_937984275.1 uncultured bacterium
GGGCTCTCTCTGCCGATGTGCTACGGCAAGGCATCGAGCTCATTCCGTCTAGCGAGGTCCAGGGCGGGGCGCGCGTTCGTCTGGTAGGCGAGGACCTCGAGATCGACATGAGCAACGAAGCTCTGTCCGAGATGATGCTCAAGCTGCTGCTGCCTCGCTATCGGAAGATCCTGGTCGAGGCGGGGCAGTGACGCGACGCTACTATCAGCTCGTTGCCAGTCTTCCCGCGCTTCCCGACTTCCGGCAGACGAGGCTGCTACCCTTGAGCCGTCGGCGCCTCGAGGAGCGCTTGTCCCTCCTTCACGCCGATGACTTGGAGGAGCTCACGAGGGCCGAGCGTCTGGTCAGCTGGCGTCGGCAGCCTGTCAGTCGAACGACGGAGGAGGTCGTCGCCATGTATGACGAGGTTGTGGCGGACAGCCTGACCCCGGCACTCAGGGACGTGTTGGATTTCCGTATGAACATGCGGACGGTGATGGTGGCTCTTCGCCAGAGGCGCCAGGGAAAAGCCGCTCCATCTGGGCGATGGGGCACGGGTCCGTACACGCGGATGATCGAGTCCCGGTGGGCGGAAGCGGAGTTTGGGCTGGGCGCCGTCTTTCCATGGATCCCCGAGGCGCAGGCGTTCCTGGAGCAGGGCGATGCGATGGAGCTCGAGAAGCTGATGATGGGTCAGTCTTGGAAGAAGCTGGGCCAGATCTCCGACGCACACCCGTTTGGATTCGAGCAGGTCTTCTCGTTCGCTTACAAGTGGGACATCCTCCACCGTTGGCTGTCATACGACGCCGAGAAGGCGCGTGATCGCTTTGAGGAACTGATATTGGAGGTGACAAGTGACCACCAAAACCTCTTCGCTTGATCCGGCGGACGCGAGCCTCGACGGATGTCGGCGCGCTCCCATCGTGGCCGTTCAGGAGAGTCTGGTCAGTATCGACGTTAGCGACACTCGAGTGATGAAGAACGAGGTCGGTTATGTTCTTCTCGGAGAGCAGCGCCTCAAGTCGGAGGTGCTTCGCGTCCAGAATCGCGTAGCGGACCTGCAGGTCTTTGAGGATACCTCCGGGGTCAAGGTAGGCGACGAGGTCGAGTTGACCGGCGAGATGTTGTCGGTGACGCTCGCTCCCGGTCTTCTCGGGAAGGTGTATGACGGGCTGCAAAACCCGTTGTCGTCGTTGGCGGAGGAACACGGTTTCCTGCTGCCCCGTGGCATGGTGGTCGACGCCGTGGACGCCGAGAGACGCTGGAACTTCACACCTGCCGTCACGAAGGGGCAGACCCTCCAGGCGGGACAAGTCTTGGGCACGACGCCGGAGGGGATCTTCGAACACAAGATCATGGTGCCCTTCGACGAGCCGGCGGCGGTGGAGGTGACCTGGATCAACCGGGGCAGTCTCACGATCAACGACCCAGTCGCCCGAATCGTCCGACCGAATGGTGAAGAGCGGACACTCACGATGGCTCAACGGTGGCCGGTGCGCCGCCCGGTGCCCGAAAGCATGCTCCGGCGGCGTGTGGCCGAGCGCGTCGACCCGACGGAGCCTCTGACCACCACGCAGCGCATTATCGACACGATGATCCCGGTTGCGCGTGGAGGCACGGCCTGCATCCCGGGACCTTTCGGTTCGGGGAAGACGGTGCTCCAAAGCCTCATAGCCCGACACTCTGCCGTGGACATCGTCATCATCATCGCGTGCGGCGAGCGGGCCGGCGAAGTCGTGGAGACCATCACCGAGTACCCGGAGACAACGGACCCCCGGACCGGCGGCTCGCTGATGGATCGCACGATCATCATCTGCAACACGTCCTCGATGCCCGTCGCCGCGCGGGAATCCTCGATCTATACCGGGATAACGCTCGGAGAGTACTACCGTCAGATGGGGTACAACGTCTTGTGCATTGCCGACTCGACCTCGCGTTGGGCCCAGGCCATGCGCGAGACCTCGGGGCGCATGGAGGAGATCCCCGGGGAGGAAGCGTTCCCGGCCTATCTGGACTCTTCCATCAAGAGCCTCTACGAGCGTGCCGGCCTCATTCGTGGACCCGATGGCCAGATGGGTAGCGTCACGTTCATCGGCACCGTCTCACCTGCGGGCGGGAACTTCGAAGAGCCAGTGACCCAAGCGACTCTCGCGACCGTGAAGACTTTCTTAGGCCTATCGGCCGACCGGGCATACAAGCGCTTCTACCCCGCCATCGATCCCCTCATATCGTGGTCGCGCTACCTGGACCAGATGAGCGAGTGGTACGCCAAAAACCTGTCCCCGACTTGGGTGGAGGATGTCAAAGCGGCGCACGAGCTCCTGCATCGGGGCGACGACATCTACCAGATGATGCAAGTGACAGGCGAGGAAGGGATCACGATGAGCGACTTTCTCGCCTGGCAGAAATCGGTCTTTCTGGACATGGTCTTCCTGCAGCAGGACGCGTTCGACCCGGTGGATGCGTCCATGCCTCTCGAGCGTCAGAAGAGGAGCTTCGAACTGGTGAAGGAAATCGTTGAAGCCGACTACGCCATCGACGATCGCGACGAGGCACAGGACTTCTTCACGCGCCTGATCGGCCTCTACAGGAACCTCAACTACAGCCCGGACGATTCCGCGGAGCAAGCTCGCTACCTCAGGGAAGTCCGTGACCTAGTGGATTCGAAGCGGGCGAAGGTCGCAGATCCGGAGGAGGAAAATTGAGGTGGATCGCCCAAAAGGTCGAGCGGGTCGACAGTACACAGAAAGGGCCTATGAACCTGCCCAGAAAGTCGGCATAGAGAGAATCTTATGAGCGGTCCCCGTCTTGTCCGTCTCCCGGAGCACATCGTCGAGATCGTCAGCGATGCCGGCGAAGGTGCTCAAAAAGCAGCCATTGCCTTTGCGCAGCTCTGCGCCAAAGCAGGCAACGGCCTTTGGACCGTGGAGATCATTCCCTCTGAGATCCAGCCCCCGCCGCATACGACCGGAAGCGCGAGCGGCAATCGCATCCGTCTTGCCGAGCGCAGCCAGGTGACGAATGCCGGCAACCTCGCGAACGTGGTGCTGGCCTTCAACGAAATGGCTCTGCTATCGCGCCTCGAAGCGGGAAGTCTTGCCGATGACGTTCTCGTGCTGATCGACGATCAGTGGGCCACTCACGACAACGAACGGTATCAGCGCTCCTACCGCGAGGTGCTCGACAAATTTCGGGCGCGCGGCGCGACCATCGTCGAGATTCCGATGAACGCGGAAACCGTCCGCCACGTCGAAGATGCAGAACGCGGAAAGAACATGTTTGCGGTGGGCCTTCTGTGCGCCCTCTACAGCAAGGACCTGAGTGTTCTGCAGAGCATCATTCGCAGCATCTTCGAGAAGAAGAGCCGCGACGTGATCGAGGCGGCCGTAAAGCTTGCAGGCGCCGGTTATCAATACGGGATCGCGCACTTCGAAGAATGCTTTGAAATCCGGCCGGTCCCGACCGATGTCTCCAAAGTAGCGATGAACGGGAACACCGCACTGGCGCTCGGCGCCGTGTCGGCCGGATTCGAGCTCTGTTCCATGTATCCGATCACCCCGGCGACCTCCGCTTCGCACGCATTGTCCGAGATTTTCGAAGATTTCGGGGGCTTCGTTCATCAGGCCGAAGACGAGATCGCCGCAATCGGGGTGGCGCTCGGGGCCTCCTACGCTGGAAAAACCGCGCTGACCATCACCTCGGGGCCAGGCATGGCCTTGAAAACAGAGTTCCAGGGCTTGGCCGTGATGACCGAGACACCGCTCGTCATCATCAACGTTCAGCGGGGTGGACCCAGCACCGGGTTGCCGACCAAAATCGAGCAATCGGATCTGCTTCATGCGATCTATGGGGCTCCAGGGGACGCGCCCAAGGTGGTGGTGGCGCCGAGCACGATCGAAGAGTGCTTCTACATTCTTTCGGTCGCGCGGAAGGTCGCGGAGGAGTTCCGCATGCTCGTCATCGTTCTTTCCGACGCGAACCTCGCCACCGGTCAGCAGCTCTTCGATCGTCCCGATGTGTCCGGTACACCGCAGCGGCCCCCGCTCGACCTCAGCCCGGTGCCGCTTGGAGCCCTACCTTACGATTGGGATCCAACGACGGGCCTTTCGCAGCGTCTCATCCCCGGGCAGCCGGGCGGAATGGGGGTAACGACTTCGCTCAACCACGACCGCGATGGCAAGGCTTGCTACGACTCCGAGCGCAATCAGCGCGGCCACACCATGCGCAGCCGGAAGCTCGCCGCGTTGCAGAAGAGCCTGACTCCGCCGAGCGTGCATGGAGCGCCCGAAGGCGACCTCCTCCTCGTGGGTTGGGGCAGCACGAGGGGAGCGATCGAGGAAGCCGTCGACATGGCGCGTGACGCAGGTCTCGCGGTTTCCTCCCTCAACATTCAATTCCTCAGTCCGCTGCCCCCTGGGCTCCACGAGATCTTCGCAGGCTTTCGCCAGATCACCACGGTCGAGCTCAACTACAGTGATGATTGGGAGGACCCATTGATCACAAAGGAAAACCGTCGATACGGGCAGTTGGCGTGGATGCTTCGGGCCGCGACGCTGTTGGACATCGATTCCTATGCCAAGGTCCCTGGCCGCCCGTACATGCCGGTGGAGATCTTCGACGAAATCAAGCGCATCCTCGGCGATCAACCGGGGACGGGAAGCGCGGCTGAACCCCTCCTCGCGACGAAGGGAGCATATTGACGATGTCCTCGCTTGCAGAACTGTGCGTTATCGAGAGCGGCGCGAGCGAAGCGCACTCCCTCGACGACTACGAATCTGAGAAACCCCGGTGGTGCAAGGGATGCGGCGACCACGGAGTGCTGGTGGCGCTCCAGCGCGCGCTGCGCAAAAACAACCTCGAGCCTGAGGAGGTCGTCTCGGTGTCCGGCATCGGGTGCTCGAGCCGTCTCCCCCACTATCTCAACACTTACGGCTTTCACGGCATCCACGGTCGTGCTTTGCCGATCGCCACCGGCGTGCGCCTCTCGCGCCCCGAGCTTCCCGTCATCGTAGTCATGGGCGACGGCGACTGTTTCAGTATTGGCGGCAACCATTGGCTGCATGCGATCCGCTACAACATCAATGCGGTCGTGCTGGTGCTCGACAATGAGGTGTATGCGCTCACCAAGATGCAGGTCTCGCCCACCACGCCGGATGGATGGAAAACCAAAACCACCCCGCGGGGCACCTACCTTCAACCCATGAACCCCCTCAGCGTGGTGATGGGGATGACCAACGTTTCCTTCCTGGCCCAAACTGCCACGTGGCTGCCCGCCCATCTCGACGAGACCATCGAGAAGGCCTGGGACCATCATGGGCTTTCCTTCGTGCGCATCCTGCAACGGTGCCCGGTCTTCATGCCCCAAGCCTTCGGCGAGGGCGGGTTGAACTTCCCGGTTGTGTTTCTCGAGAATGAAGACGGCATCCCCGTTCACCCCTTGCTACTCAAGCGCGGCCAAACTCAAGCGCACAACCATCGCGACATCAACGAGGCTCAGCGCGTCGCGGTAAGTGTCGACCCCGCCCCCATGGGTCTCCTTTATCAAAATCCCGATGTCCCTGCCTATGAGGAGATCCGGTGGGGCCGCCAGGATCGCCCCGATCACCCGACCTTCATCGAGCGGCTCGACTCCGTGTTGGACCGTTACACTGTCAGCTGACCCGTGTGTTCGTCATGAAAGAGCAGATCCGCCAAGCCGTCGAAGATGTCTGGCGCCATCATTGCGCCGCCCTCGAAGAGGCTCTTGACGAGTCGATCAGCGAACTGAAAAACCTGCTTCGTCTCGACGACTACCAACGCCACCGGCACGAGCCCGACCGCCTCGAGCGCGCTCTCGGGCCCCTTGCCGCCACCAACGTCGATCTCGGTTCGTTGTCCCGCGTGCTCGGCGAAAGTGCCCACTCCCGAGCGATCGCGCCGGAACGGCTCAAACGTGTGCAGGCGCTCATCCGGACGCTCGGCGAAATGAAGGACACTTGGTCGACCATTCCACCCGATCTTGCTTCCGTCGAGCTCGAGAGGAAAGAGGACGAAATCCGAGAGCTGGCCGAGCAACACCTCAATCGGCTCGCCCAGGTCTTTCGCACGCTGCGCATCGCCCAACTGGAGCTCCGAGCCAAGTACGAATCCGAAACCCATGACGCGGTCTTTGCCGACTTCACTTGGCGTCAGCTCGGCCCCGGTGAGCTCCGGCTGTGTCCTGCCTTTCTCGTCATGGCACGCCTGGATCGTGACAGTGGCGCGCAATTGCGAAAGATGATGTCGCTGCTCGAAAGCCGCATGCCGATCAAGATCGCTGTGCTCCGTTCGAGCTTGCGCGACGTCCACTCTTCGACCTCCGACATCGGCGTGCCACCGACGATGAGCATTGAGACGCTGCCGCTGGCGATGCGTGGCGTCTACTTCCTCCAGGTCTGTGCCGCCGCCCCTAATCTTGAAAAGCATCTGTTTGAGGCACTGACCGCACCGCGGCCCGGCGTGATCTCGCTCCTGTGCCGGCGGGATGGCGAGGAGCAGGCCGCCTTTCAAAGTCGCGCCGATCGCGCCGTGCGCGCCAGGGCCTTTCCCATGTGCGTCTACGATCCGGATCGCGCCGACCGGTTCGTCATGTGTTTTGATCTCTCCTCCAATCCGTCGCCGGATACGCTTTGGACCACGGAAACGCTCTCCGGGCATGATGCCGAAGGGCAACCCATCGAAGTCGAACAGGCCTTTACCTTTGCCCACTTCGCGGCCTCCGACACGGAGTTCGCCGCGGAGGTCACCGACCCGCCCGCGACCGCCGATCATCTGATCCCGATGACCGATTACCTGGGGTTCTCGCGACTGCAGCGGATCGGGAAACTTCCCTTCGTCTCACTCGTCGGCAACGACGGCAGCATCGTTCGCAAAGTCGTTTCCCCGGCGATTGCCCTGCAGTGCTCGGACCGGCTCCACCTCTGGCGCACCCTTCAGGAAATCTCCGGGATCGACAACCCGTATGTGAACACCACCCGCACGACCCTGCAGAAGGAATGTGCCGCTGAGCAAGAAGCGCAGATCAAAAGCCTGCAGCAGGACATGGAGAAGGAAGCTGCTCGCCGCGAGCAGGTCGCCGTCGCCTCCGCCGTACGCAGGCTCGTTGCCCACCTCACCGGCATCGACCCCCCACAGATCTGAGGAATCCCCGTGGCTCACCAGCTCACTGTGACTGCCCCGGCGGCGGGCTGACCGCTGGTCTTGGATCGTTGCGACAGCAGGACGCCCGCTGCGATTCCGCCTCCTACGACGACCGCGGCCGCGGCGACAATCCAAGGCCACTTCTTCTTCGCCTTCGGGGCGTCTGCGTGCCGCTGATATTCGGGCATCTCAAAGACATTCGCGGAGTCCGGTAGCTGCAACGGGACCGAGGCGTTCATGGTGGCGCTGAGCAGGACTTCACCTTGGCGGGTGCGCGCGGTTGCGGAGCAGCCGTTGTGGCCGCCTGACTCGGGAAGCTTCAGCTCTGCGCGGGTGCCTTG
>CALJYC010000089.1 GCA_937984275.1 uncultured bacterium
TCATTCTATTGGTCATCTCGGCTGGAGCCGCAGCTGCGGCTCGCGACCGACCGCGGCTTGATCGACGGCATGACGGGTTCGCGCTTCAACACGCTGCGCCGCGTCCTTCGCGAGCGCCTCGGGCCCGAAGAGCCTCCGTCACGCCTCCATGGCGACCTCTGGGGCGGAAACCTGCATGTCGATGAAACGGGACGACCGTGTTTGATCGATCCCGCGGCCTACGGCGGACACCGCGAGATCGATCTCGCAATGATGCGTCTGTTTGGCGGGTTCGGCGAGCGCGTGTTTGCGGCATATGACGCCGCGTGGCCGCTAGCGCCGGACGCCGACGACCGGATCTCTCTCTACCAGCTCTACCCGTTGATGGTCCACGTCAACTTGTTCGGTGGCTCATACGTCGGGTCGGTGAAGCGCGCGCTCTCAGCCTGTGTGTAAGACGCCATGCGCGTATGCCAGCGCTTCTTGACACGCGCGAATCGGAGGCCCAGATACTCCTGTGGGCAACTCCAAAGCAGACGCGGGCCAGAGTCGTGAGCGCCGCGCGGTGCTCTTAGTCGACCACGGCAGCCGGCACGCTCGAGCCAACGCGCTGCTCGATGAAGTCGCCACTCTCGTCAAGCAACGACTCGGCGCCGAAAGCATCGTGGAGGGGGCGCACATGGAGATCGCAGAGCCGACGATCGCCCAGGGGGTTGCCCGTTGCGTCGAGCAAGGAGCGACCACGGTCGTCGCACACCCATTCATGCTCGCGCCGGGCCGACATGTGACGGAAGACCTGCCTCGGTTGATCGCAGAGGCCGCTAGTGCTCACGAAGGCGTGGTATTCGCGCTGGCCGCCCCACTGGGCAGCCACGCGGGCGTCATCGACGCGGTGATCGAGCGGTGCCAAGCGGCGCTTCCAGAGGGCGACCCCCGCGAACGCTAGGGAATCAGGACGATTTTGCCCGTGGTCTTTCGGGCGCCGAGCGCGGCGAGCGCAACCTCGGCGTCCACAAGCGGATAGGTCGCCGACACTACCGGCGCGATCTTGCGGGCGGCGTAGAGTCGCGAGATGGCTTCCTGTGCGTCCTGAAGGACCTGCGGATTCTTCTCGAAGTACAGGCCCCAATGCAGCCCGACCAGTGAGAAGTTCTTCACGAGCACGCGGTTCATCTTGGCAGATGGAATGCGTCCGCTCGCGAAACCAATGATGAGGATCCGTCCTTCAAACGCGACGCATTTCGTCGACAGGTCGAACGTATCCCCGCCGACGGGGTCGTATATGACGTCGGCCCCGCGGCCATCGGTCAGCTCATTGACGCGCTCCACCCAATCCTCGTCACGATAATTGAGGGCCACATCCGCACCGTTTTGCTTCACGAGATCGAGCTTGTCGGGCGTACCAGCAGTGCCGAGGACACGCGCCCCGAGCGCAGCACCAATCTGAACGGCTGCGAGTCCAACACCACCCGCTGCGGCGTGTACCAAGAGCGTCTCCCCCTGTCGCAGGTTTGCCCGGTGCACGAGACCGACATACGACGTCTGGTAGACGACACCCAACGCCGCGGCCTCCTCGAAGGTCATTTGCGAAGGCATGGAGAAGACGCGCTCTTGTGGTGCCACGACGGTGGAGGCGAAGCCGCCGTACGCCAGCAACGCGCTTACGCGGTCGCCAACCGCGAACCGTTCGACCCCTTCGCCGACCTCACGGACCGTGCCCGCAACCTCCGCGCCGGGCGAGAACGGGAGCTCCGGACGGACCTGGTACTTGCCCTGCGTGATCAGGATGTCGAAGAAATTGCAGCCCGTGGCGCTGACATCGATGACGACCTGCCCCGGATCGGCGGAAACCGCTTCCAGCTCCTCGCGCCGGAGGGAGCCCGGACCTCCGAGCTGGTGCACGACCATCCTGTACATGAGCGCGTAGTTTGCCTGCAAAAACGAGCCACGACTAGCGAGTCGGGCCAAAAACGCCGCCGCCCTGGTATAAGCGAGGGATGGCTGGGCAAAGGCGAAAGCACTCGCTCCCGGCGGGCGTCCTTCCGGACGGCCCGCGTGAGGGTGCCGAGGACGGCGGGTCCCGCGTCCGTGCCAAGGCGCCCCCGCCGCTCGCGCAGAGCTCGCGCACTCACGATGCACCCACCGAGACTCCGGCCGAACGCGCGCACTCCCTCGTCCACCAACTCGTCACGCTCGGCCCCAACGAGATCGCGCCGGTCGTGAGGCTGCTCCTCCCGCTCGGCAACTTCGCGCTCGAGGAGATCGCAAAGAACTTCCCCGGGCCGTTGTGGCGCCCTTCCCTCGCCACCGATTCACGCCTCCCGCGGCCGGAGGAGATCTCAGCGAGCGCGGCCGCGCTTGCCACGTTCGCAAACGAGTCGATCCCGTACCTGGCACGCTTGATGCGCCACTCGAGCCCGAACGTCCGCTACTACGCCGCCGTCATCTGCGGGGCGTACGCGAACACGAAGCTCATCGAGCCGCTCATGCAGCTCTCGCTGGACGAGGACCGGGAGTGTCGCCGCGTCGCTCTTCACCTCCTGAGCGCATACCAGCACGAGCCCGTGTACCGAGGCGCGTTGGCCGAGCTCCGCCGGTGCGCATCCGACCTCACCCTGCCGCTCCCCGTACGGCGCCGCGCGATCTCGGCCCTCACTCAGTTGCGAGACGAGTCGTCGGCGCCGCTGTTCGTGGACTTGCTAGCCGACGCCGACCGCGGCATCGCGACCGCGTGCCGTGTGGGCCTCAGGGTGCTCACTGCGCATGATTTCGGGTTTTCTCGTGACGCTTGGCTCCGGTGGCTATCGGAGCGCGGCCAAGACATCCGTATTCAATGGCTCATCGAGGGGCTCGGCGACAGCCGGGCCAACATTCGCCTCCTGGCGTCGCGGGAGCTCTGGCATCTGACGCGCTTTCTGCAGCCGCTATCGGAGACCGCGGCGCGCGACGAGTTCCTGGCCACTCAGCGGAATTACGAACGCTGGTGGACGAAACAGCACTCGGAATAGTTACACCACCCCGGCCTCGCGCAACGACGCGCGCAAGGGTTCAACCCCTTCGAAGAGCACCGAACGAATCCCCGCCTGCCGTGCGGCTTCGCAGTTGCCAACACGATCGTCGACGAACACGACGTGCTCGGCAGGCGCACCGAGCTCGCTCAACACGTGGGTGTACGCCGCCGGGTCTGGCTTTCTCCGCCCGGTGATGCACGAGACGAACGTCCAAGCGAGAAACCGTGACAGACTGAGGCGTTCTTCGATGAGCCGATACCAGATCGGATAGTTCGAGAACGCATGCATTGTGCACCCCTCCCCGCGAAGCTCAACGAGCAGCTCCTCGAGGCCCGGCAGCCACCGATACGCCGAGTAAATCGTGCTGACGAAACCCCGACGATCGAAGTCACGGCGGTCGGCAAAGAAGCTCTCGAGGAAATCCTCTTCGGAGCGGCGACCGAGCTCGAACTCCACCCACGCGCTCGGATGGGTCGCGTCGAGCATGGCTTCGAACGTCATCCCGAAGAACTCTGGCATTTCGACGAAAAACGGATCGTGTACCAGAGTTCCCATGACGTCCCAAAGCACAATCGGACGCATGGCCTCAACCCACCGCGCGTTGTTCCAGGCCGTGGCGCCGGAGCTTGTCGAGGAACGTGGTGCGCTTCAGCCCCAGCATCCGTGCGGCCTCGCTCTTGTTGCCCCCGGATCGAAGAAGAGCCCGTTCGAGCAAACGGCACTCCACCTCGAGATAGGTTCCGCCCAACGATTCTCCTTCGTCAGCCCCCGGCCACGCGAGTGGAGGAAGGTCACGGAGCGCGATCGTCTTGGTGGACGCTTCCGCGACGGCAAGCTCGATCACCAGCTCGAGCTCCGCAACGTCGCCAGGCCAATTATGGGCGACTAGTGCCCCCATGGCCTGTTGTTCGATGCCTACGGGCTCGCGCGCCAAGACCCGACAAGCCCGGTCGATGGCGAGCAGTGCGAGCGAGGGCACATCTTCGCGTCGATCGCGCAACGGCGGAATCGTCAGACCGGGCCGGGAGAAACAATTCGCAAGGTCGGGGTCGAGCGCGCCGCGCCGTCGCAGCTCGCTTAGCGGTGCACGGGACGTCGCGATCATGCGGGGTCGAGGACCGTCGTCGTCATCCGATTCTATGTTCTGCGCGGTGAGCGCAGCCGCGAGACGCACCTGCGCGGGTTTGGACAGCGCCGGCAAGTCGCGCAACAGCAACGTCCCACCCGTAGCGGACCGAAACCAACCCGTGCGGCGCTCGTCCTCCGAGCCGAAGAGCAAGCCCATGACTTGCTCGGGCGGTGCCGCAGAGCAATCCGCCACCACGAAGGGCGCTTCCCAACGTGGCCCGCGGTCGTGAATGAAGCGGGACACCGGCAACACCGGCGAGCCCGCAGGCGCGACGAGCAAGACAGGGTCGGTCACCGGAGCAAGCTCGATCGCGCGCGTCTGCACACGCCTCATCGACTGGCTGTAGGCAACGTGCAGGGTCTGGTCCTCGGCGAGCCCGCGCCCTAGCACGTCGCACTGCCCTCGGAGCTGTTCGATCTCTCCTTCGAGCGCCCTGATCCGGTCCTCGGCGTCACGCCTCGACGCGGACAGCCGATGAATGTGCGTGTCCGCACGGCGCTGCGCGAGTGCCGACGCGAGCGCGCCTCCGAGCGAATCCCCCAAACGGCCGAGCTCCTCGAGCTCGATGCGCGAGAGCGACTCCGACCGACCGAGCAACGGCACGAACAACAATCCCTCGATGTGCTCCAGGTGCACGCACGGGAGCACGCACCCGACCGCTCGGCTCTCCATCGTATCCACCGCCTCCCGAACGGAGGGCTCACGAACGACCCGCGCGCGAAGGCTGGCGAGGTCCAGAATGCTATGGCGATCGTCGGCGAACAGAACCCGTGTGATGGCCGGGGGGGCGTCCGCCGACCTGATATTCATCCGGTCACCAACATCCAAGCGAAGCCGAAGCGGCGGCTGCAGTGTGTAGAGCTCAGGCAAGCCGTTTGCGCTGCCCAGCGCCCTGTTCAGCGGGACGAGGATCCCCAAACCAATGTCTTCTAGTGAGGCGCCGCCAACTAAGTTGTGCCTCGCAGCTTCAGCACCGTCCGCGAGTCGGCCCGACGTGCTCCAGACCGCGCGGTTCGAGAGCCTCCGCGCGAACGAGAACGTGACCCACCAAAGAACTCCCGACCCCAGGGCGAGGGTCCCGAGCTGCCAGCGTTCCAGAGGAGCGTCCGGCACAAAAGCGAAGGTCGCGACGAAGCACACCGCGCATGCGGCGACTGCCGGCACGCCGACACGCCGCAACGACCGCCATCGCGGATCGACCCACGCAAGATGTCCGAGCCAAAGCAGCGAGGCGACCGTAGATTCAACCGCGGTCGCCAACATCCCCCCGAACGGACCGAACCACGAGTACGCGAGCCCGACGGCGAGGCTGACGAGCGCGATGCCAGACAGAGCACCTTCGACGACGTGACCTCGCCCAACGAGCACGATCTGGTGAAGCGCACCGATCGCCAGGATGCCTCCGACCACCACTACCCCAAAGGTCGACGCGGGCAGCAGACCCTCTTGCGCCAACGCGGCGCCCAAGAGCGCTGCCGAGGCAAACCCTCCCAGAACCCCCGATCGAACTAGCGGCCTCGTTTCACGCGACAGAGCGAGATCGAACATCACGAGGGCCGCGACCAGCCATGCAAGGCCATGGGTGCGGTCGAGGAGAGGCGAAGCGGTCCGCGCCGAGGCGATCGCAACGGCGAGGCTCACGCCCATGAGCGCCAGCCGCGAAGCGCCTCGCCTGCTCGGCCTCGCTCCGAGCACGGCGAGCGGCGTTAGCGAAAGCGCTAATGAAAGCAGCGCCACCAGCCACTCGGGCGATGCCGCGGTGTTCGAAGAGGCCCGTGCCGCCAGAACGTAAAGAACGGACGCAGGACCCAGTATTGTCAGCAGCCTCGGGATTCGCACGTTTCGAGCTCGTTGATTCGACGAGGCCGAAGTCTATCACCGGCCATGCGCATGACCAGAACCGTCAGGCTCGGGTTGCACGAACATGCGAAAACCGACCCGCTGCCACCAAACCCGATACTTTTGGTGTGCGGCCTCGCGCTCTTTCTTCGAGAGCCCGGGGTCGTAGCCGAAGTATTCTTGGGTGAGGTGCTTTAGCTCGTCGCTGGCACGCCGTCGAAGCCGCTCGTCCGAATGCATGAGCGCGCCGATTAGCCATTCGACCCGATGCTGGCCGCTGTGCTTGTCGAACCACGCCGTCCACTTCTTCTTGTGGGTACCGAAGTCTTGGCAGCTCAAACGCACCAGACTCGCGTGGGCGGCGCGGATCACCTCGACCTCCGGGCTTTCGAGCAATGAGACGAAGAATTCGAACGAATCCGCATCGCGCAGCCTCCCGAGCGCTTCGATCGAGGTCACTTGGGGCTGGAGCCCCCTGCCATCCCGCGCTGAGGCCCGAAGGCGCTCGATCAGCTGCATGAATTCGACCTCGCACGCATACAGGACGCTCAACGCACGGTAGGCGCCGCTACGAGCGCCGGGGTCCGGGTCGAACAGGCGGCGGCCGATGGGCTGCACGAGGTCGGGATGGACGAACTCCGATGCTAGAACGGTGGCATAGTAACGGGTATCGGCGTCCTCGTCGTCGAGGAGCGGGATCAGGTACGGAACCGAGCGCTGCCCAAAGGCGACGAGCGTTCTTGCGACCGGCGACACATCCCTGCCCGCGGGGATCCGCGCGTGGGGCTCGTTGCGATCAAACCACAACCTGCCGGGAAACTCGCGAGCCAGGGCGGGCAGCGCCACCTCGCCGACTGCCAGCAACGGGAGGATCACCATTTCGTCCTCGGGTCCGGCGTCGCGGAGCGCCGCAACCAGCTGCTCGACGTCATCGCCGACGTCGACGATGACACTTGGAAGCGAGCCGTCGGGTGCGGCGGGCGGAGGCGCAGGAGACCACCTTCGTCCGGCAGGTTCGATTTGGGCGTTGGGCGGCGCGGAGATCGGCGCATGCGGACCAAGGGACACGACGTCGTGGGTCATCGCGCTTCCGTCGTTGTCCCGCCTTGAATCCGGGGGAACCGAGCGTCTGTGACGAATCGAAGGCGGCGGGGGCGCAGGTTGCCACGTCGTTGCCGGCTCGTGGTGCGTGGGTGGTGCCGAATTACCCCTCCCCACAGGCGAATGCGAAGCCTGCCGCCGCGTCGATGGCCTCCCCAAGACTTCCGGAGGGCGTGGAGGCAGGCTATATCGGGTCGCGTTCAGAAAGCCCGATTGGGGCTCCGAGCGCTTGCGTTGAGGGGTGGCCGGATCGGAGTCTCGAAACGTGCCGGCGGGAACCGAAGAGCCGATCTGGGGCAGCACCGCCGGCGGGGGCTCCGTATCGGCAATGCCAACTGGCGCTGGAATCGAGGAGTCGATGCGCGGATACGAGCCGGAGATCTCCTTCTTCGGCGGGAGCGAGCTGCGTTTCCCGACTCCTTGGAAGGGCGCGACGTAGGGAATGGCGCCGGCGTCCGCTCCCTCGAGCCGGGCGTTGAGGTGACGCATTCGGGCGGTCATCTCGATGTCATAGTGGCGAGCCAATCCCGCCTCGACCCGCACCGAACAAACGACGCGCTGCACGGGGTCGATCCCTAGCTCGAAGGATATCTCCCGGAGGGTCGCGTCGGGGAGGGGGCGGTCGACGGCAAGCACGACGGCATCTTCGGTGCGCGCCACCGGAATCAACCTGTGCCGAACGGCAAACTCTCGGGGCAACACGCGGATCGTGCTGATCGGCGTCTGCATCACTTCGTCGCGGGTCGCCGGCAGGAGTCCATAGACGGCCGCGCAATAGGCGTTCATTTCATTCTCGCGCAAGCAGTCGAGCTCGAGGAGCACGGTGTCGAGATTGCCACCGCGCATGACTTGCTCCTGGATCGCTTCTTGAACGCGATCTACAGGGATCACCTGGTCACGAACCAGGAGAGAGGCGAGAACCGACATATACGATGCAATGGTGGCGTTGGTTCCGTCGGTGTGTCAACGAGCTTGTCAGAGCGCCTCGAGGCGGTCCCGCACGATCGTCAGCGCCGCGGGCACGGCCGTCTCGACCCGAAGGACCCGGGTTCCGAGGCTCGCGACGGCAAAACCGGCCTGTTCGAACAGCGCGATCTCGGCGTCCGTGAATCCCCCCTCGGGCCCCACGGCACACCATACTTGTTCAGGGGTGCCATCGAGCGTCATCGCTCCCTGCGCTCGCGCTCCGAACAGGACCCCTACCGCGTCCTCGGCCATCTCGTCCAACCAGGAGGCGCACGCTTGAGGGCGGTGAATGACGGGGACATCGTTTCGTTCGCACTGGGCAGCCGCTTCGCTGGCGATCCGCGTCAGACGGTCCACGCGCGATCGCTCTCGCTCGGGGTCCCATCGAGGGATGGTGCGATCCGTATACATCAACCCGACTTCGTCGACGCCGAGCTCGGTGGCCATGCGCACGCAATCGTCCAACTTCGAGCCTTTGGGAACCGCGAGCAACAAGACGACGCGCGCACGACTCGTCTCACCGGTCCTGGGCAGCTCGGCTTGGCACACCACCGCATCGCCGATGGACTCGAGTCGCGCCGGCGCAGCATGGCCCTTGCCGTCGAAGAGCACGACCTCGTCACCGGCACGAAGACGGAGCACACGAACGTGGCGGCTCGGTGCCTCTGCCAGGGTGACCGGCCCGCCTGCCTCGGGCAGATCAGGCACATAGAGCCTGCGGACGGTCATGGCTCCACCGGTCTCAGCAGGCAGGCGCACCACTCGCCTTCCTCGAGGCATTCCTCGAGGCGCATCGGGGCGTAGGCCGCGAGTAGCTCTTCCCGCTCTGCGCGGAGGATGCCGCTCAACACCAAGATTCCGCCGGGCGCGATGCGCGCCTGGAGCTGGTTGGGCATGTGGATCAAGACCCGGGTTTCGATGTTGGCGAGGACGATGTCATACCCGCCGTCGATGTCCTCCAATGGGCAGGCAGAGGTCTCGATGCGCGCCGCCACCCCGTTGATCCCGGCATTTCGCCGCGCGACGACGACCGCGTCCTCGTCGACATCGACTGCCAACGCGGACGCCGCGCCGAGACGGAGCGCTGCGATGGACAAGACCCCACTACCACATCCGACGTCCAGCACGCGTTCACCACCGGCGACCCGTTCATCGAGCATCTGCAACACGAGCCTAGTCGTTTCGTGGTCGCCACTTCCGAATGCGTTCTCCGGATCGATCGTCAGGACCACATCGCCGGGCTCGCTCCGCGCGGGCTCCCAGGAAGGATGCAACAAGAGACGCTGGCCGATGCGCTGCGCACTAAAGCCGCGACGCCATTCGGTTGCCCAGTCCTTGGTCCGCACGTAGATGATTTCGGCTTCGTAATCCTCGTGGATCTCGTTCAAGGCGTGCTGCGCTGCGGCTTCGTCCGGGAACGCCGCAATGACGACGACCTGACCGGGCGCCAACTCCCGCGCAAGCGTCGTTTCGTCGCGCTCTTCGAGACCGTTCGCGCCGAGCTCCCAGAGGCGCAGCTGCGCGAGCTCGAGCTGCTCGGGCCGCACCCGGACGGTCACGAACGGATGGCGAAGCGGATCGGACATCAGACCTCGACCATGCGCGCGGAGAGATAGATGACCAAAAACAGAACCCATGTGATCGGACCGAGGCGGTTTCCCCCGCGCCATGCGACGATCGGAGTGAACACCGGCACGAGGAAGCCCAGGTAACGCCATTGCGCAGCCAACGGCCCCGCAAGCACGCGCCAAGCCATCAGGAGGTGCGTGAACAGAAGCGCGGCGCCAGAAAGAGCCCAAAGCGCGAGCAACCAGAGTTCCACAGCTCGTTTCTAGCCCATTGTGGGGAGTCTCCCAATGGAAGGCGACAGGTAACTCGCTGGCCTTGTCGATCCGCTGCCCTGCGGGCTGGCCCCGGCGCGGCTACCGAGAATCCCGAGCAAACCACCGGCCAAACGGCACTGGTGCCTACACCTCGACGAAGTGCGTCATCGGCTCGGGCTCCCCACCGCAACTCGCCGGGCGAACGACCCCCGAAGCCTCCAGCCGGACCCGCACCACTTCGTCTCCCGCGGCGGTGCGAAAGCGCGCCTCCCACGCCGACTCGGAGTCGGGCACGGTCGCCTGCCACTGGAGCGCGTCGGTCGCCCGCTCATCGAGTCGTCTCCGCAAGAAGATCTCTGCCGCCTGCGTAGGGGGGTCATATGCAGCGCGGCCGCGAAACAAATCCAGCTGGCCGATCTGGCCGGCGCGGCGGGCCCTCACGAAGCCCTCGGCGTGCTCGGCGCGCAAGCGGCCGTACATCAACCCCTCGGGCAGCCATAGAGCACAGGCGGCGAACCGGTGTCCACCAAGGTGACTGGTCTGCCAGACATCGACGCCGCGGGCCTGAATCGCTCGAAACACCGCACCGCCATGCAATGCGCAACACCGATCGCGGCGGCCGTGCACACACACCAAACACATCGGCGTCGCCGTCGTCGTAGGGAGCGCGTCGAGCTCGACGTCGAGTAGGTCTTCGTATCGGTCGAGCTCGAGCGTCGACGCTTGCTGCCGATCGCTGACCGAGGAAACCACCATGAACCGAGATCGCTTGCTGGGGCGTCCTGGTCGGCGGATGAGCTGCAAGCGCGAACGCGGTGTCTGGAGCCACTCGGCGAGCCGGGCTCGTACGAGCTCGGGCAAGGCGTCGGTGTGAAGCGCTTTCGGAGCCCAAGGGTCGGTCACCTCGAGCAAGAGCCAACGGTCCACGGACTCGACCGCAGTGCCCGCGAGAGACTCTCCCGCTTCCTGTGATGCGACCGAGCACTCGGGAAGTGCCACCGCTAGTCCACTGGCACGGGAAGAGGCCGCGCCATCTCTTCCTCGGCTTGGTCGATCGTATGTTGGCGGCGGGTCGCGATCTCCGATCGCCAAGCGTCGTACTGGGATTCCATGCTCGCGAGTTGCTCCTCGGCTCGCGCTAGGCGCAGTTCGAGCCGCTCCCGCTGCTTTGGGTCGGTCGCGCCAGCAAGCGCTTGGTCAACCGCATCTCGCACGAGCTTGGTCCTTGCCACGGCGTCGGTGAAGTTCTCTCGCTTTGCAAATCTATGCGCCTGCACCATCCAAACGGCCCAACGCTCTTCGTCACTCGTGAGGTCCATCACCGCTCCAATTTAGGGCGTTTCCCTGGGCGGTCCAGCCGACCCGCGCTTGCGATGATAAAGCCACCAGTTTTCAAAGTGCGCCACGCGTTGGATCGAGGGATCCGAGACGAAGAGGCTATCCGGCGAGTTCATGCGGCGAACGAGGAACCAGTCGAAAAAGTCCCCATGCTGGTCGAGCTGGAACTGCTGCGGGCTCCATTCCCAGCGCACCGGTGTCCGAGGCGGGACGACCGCATTCGGATCGCTAGCGTCCCGGTATCGGAATGGGAAGGCGTCATGCTGGGCGAAGTGAAAGCTCAACCAGCCACCACGCTCCGCTTGCGCGTACGCCGGCAAATGGATGTAGGGACTGTTCTGAGCGCGCGAGCCGTGGTGATCGTACACGAGGTAGAGAAGCTTCGGAGCCTTGGGGAGCTCCCGGATGATTTCGCGGAAGTGCACGGTCGTGGTCGAGAACTCCCGATGGGCATCGGTGACGAAGTTTGCAAGCGGGGCAATCCCGACTGCCGTCCAAATCACGAATCCGAGATGGGCCCAGGTCTTGCGCGGTAGGTTCGGCAGCAGCGCGGGCACGAGGAAGAGCGCGGCGGTGATCTCGCGTGGAAAGACGTACCATGAAGCCCCGATCTCCATGGGGAGAGTCACGTACAGCCCGAGAGACACGAAGATCGCCACACCGACGACGAAATGCGCGGGCACGACCCAGCCGCCTTTGGGCCATGAACGAAGGCGGGCGATCGCAATCGCAAAAAGCGCGGCCGCGGTCAACCCGAGCAACAATCCGGTACGCCGAAACATCTGGATGTCTTCGTCCCCAACGAAGATGTCGGACGTGTATGTACTGGCCTCGGAGATACGCTCCCAATTGGGCGGCCAGACCCATTGAACGGTCGGAACGAACATCTCGGCCCGGGTCAGCCACCACACGACGAAGAGCCCACTTGCCACGCTCATCGGAATAATCAGGCCTCTGATGCTCTCGACGCGCCCGCGCATTACGACGGCAACGAGGACGAGCATCACGAGCGCGAACGGAAATCGGTACGCCTGGGTAAAAAAGAGTAGGACGAGCACCGCGATGAGCGCACCCTGCGCCTTGACGCTCGGGCGGTCGACCGCACGCAGCGCTAGGCCCAGCGCCATCGCAAAGAGCCCGAGTGCGGCCAAAAAGTCGACGAATCCCCAATGCG
>CALJYC010000090.1 GCA_937984275.1 uncultured bacterium
GCGGCATGATGAAGACGTACACCAACATGGCGGCTAAATACGCGTACCCAAGCACACGCAGAGGAAAGAAGCGCATCTGCGGGTTCAGTAGAGCGACGAGCACGAGATTGGTTGGAAACTGGAACCAGGACCCGTGCCCGGGCGGGTTGACGTAGATCCAAATCAGCGTTCCGCCCCACATGGTAGCTACGGCAATGATCGCCCCCATGAGTTGGTCGCGGTCGAGCGGAAGGAGAGCCAGCGGCCCTCGCACTTTGGCGGGGGTCGTGTCCGCAGAAGGAGTCGACGCCGCGCGCTTGTCTTCTCTGATTTCCAACGCGCATTCGACGATCTCTCGCGTGTGCGCATCGAGGGCCAGCAGCTCCGTTCTACCCGCCACCGCTCCCGCCCTCGCGAAATGCCCGAGGGCGCCAAACGCGTCAGCGTCGACCTCGAGTGCTACGTCCTGACAACGTCGAGCCGGGGGTGCTCCGCCAAGCAGATTCCGCGCCTCGGCCAAGCGAGCATCCAACTCTGTCAGGAACTCGGGTACAGCCGGTAGCACCGAACTCAGAGGAATCCTTTCGACATCGGATATGCCCGACTGGATGCGGCTCGACACATGTAGAAACGACTGAGATGCCGCATGTAGACGGTGCCAGGCTCCACGGACTCCCCGTACGTCGTAGGTTTCGGCGGCGACGACGTCGATGAGCGAGCCAACCTGCTTGACGAGCTGAGCCTCCTGCTCTTGAAGAGCGAATGGTACGCCCGCCGAGTCGCCGTCCGTCGCCGATTCGCGAAGCGCCGTGAGTATCTTCTGCTGCGTCGCCAGCAGCTCGTCCATCGCAGTCTGCAGCGCGCCGCGATTGGTGGCCGGCCAAAGGAAGATCGACACGAGCGCCCAAACCCCAATTCCCATGAGGGTTTCGAGCGTGCGGTATGCGGCAAACTCAAAGGCATGCCCCGGCTGCGCGGGACCCGCCATGACGATCATGGGGGTGACGAAGGCTGCGACAAACCAGAGGTAGCTGTTCTGGCCTTTCATTCTGTAGGTGAAGTAGCCAAGGAAGGGCGACGTCACGACGAGTGTCAGCCAACGGTCTTGCGGAAACAGCATCAAGATGAAGAGCCCGCAGAAGAACGCGATCAGGGTCCCGATAGCGCGCAGCATGCCCTTGTAGAGCGATTGTCCATGCCCCGGTTGCCCGATCATCGCGACCGCGATCGCGGCCCAGGTGGGGCTCATCCAATTGGCACGTAGAGCGAGACCGTACGTGATCGCGATCGCGAGACCCAACTTGATCGAGTACTTGGCCTTGTCGGACAGCACGAGCCGAGAACCGCGGGGCTCCGCTACGCCGGTATGGGGTGTCGATGCGGTGGTCATGCTCGGCAGGGCGTCAGCCTACCTCAATCGTCCCATCCTCGTGAACCGTTACCTTGTCTCCGGTCTTGACGGCATCGAGGAAGTCGTCGCCCAACAAGTCCACGGTCACGATGCGCTTGCCGAGCCAGTTGTCTCCCATGAGGATTCCGCAGGCGGCGAGCGAGTCGATGTGATTCGCGAAGAGCATGGCCTTGGGGGCGATGCCCTTGTCGAGGATGATCATGAACAAGGTCGCGGCGCTGCTCGAGCCAATGGTCTGCGGGATGCAGACGATCTTGTCGGCGAGGTCGTGTCCGAAGAGGTCTTTGTTGTCGTGGTCCTGACAGACACCCGAGTCCACGCCTGAGATCAAGGGCAAGACATGTCTCTTCAGCGAGTTGACGCGGTGTCCCTCAGAGAGGACACTTAGCCTTGGAGGTCCAGCGACGGAAGCTGGTTCTCTATGAGACCGCCGATGGCAGATGTCCCTGGCGGGAGTGGTTCGATGGACTCAAGGATCAAAAGGTCAAAGCTGCAATCGACGCACGACTCTTGCGGCTTCAACGTGGCAACCTCGGCGACTGCAAACGAATCGAAGCGGGCGTTTCGGAGCTGCGGGTCCACTTCAGTGCTGGGTACCGCATCTACTTTGGGCAGGAGGGTGACACGCTCGTTGTTCTCTTGTGCGGCGGGAGCAAACGCTCGCAGAAGCGGGATATCGACCACGCGAAGGCCTATTGGAACGACTACCGGAGTTGAGTGATGGGTAGACGCGCACAGGACTATGAAGAGACGTTGCTGGAAAGGCTTCGCGACCACGAGTATGCGGTGGAGTATCTGAACGCCGTCCTTGCGGAGGACAGTGTAGACCCGACCGGGGACTTTCTGGCAGCGCTCCGGCTCGTCGCAAAGGCTCAGGGGCTGACTATCACCCAGCTTGCGCACGACGCAGAGCTCGGCAGGCAAGCGCTGTACCGTTCGCTATCCAAGCAAGGCAATCCTGAGCTTGACACGCTAACCCGTGTGCTCCGGGAACTGGGCTTTCGCCTGGCCGTCGAGAGTGCTGCATGAATCGAGGGCTATCGTAGCCAAACTCGGTCTCAGATCCCTGTCAGCGACCTACCGGATGGGCATCGTCCACATCCTCGAAGGCTACGACCACCTCTTGTTCCTCCTCGCCCCCTTTCGTGGCCGCGAATGTGCTATAATTCAGCGTATGTCGTCGAAACGTTCGTCAGAGGAGACAGCTATGCGCGCGGCGGAGCGGGCAGCGGAAAGACGCCGAAGCAAGGATTGGTTCTACGCGAAGTACAGCACCTTCGAAGAGTCCGAGGAAGCCATGCTTGACGATGCGGCGCGCATGTCGCCGGCGGAGCGGCTGTTTCTTGCTTTCGAACTATCGGCTCGCTTCCTCGGTATCGAGCAACGCCTTCCACGGTCGGAATGGCCAGTGAAGGTCATGCGATTTAACGATGACGACGGGCAGCAGGTTGCCTAGCTCGCGACCGTCGCGCGTGATTCCGCGCGATCTTGTCGATTTCGTGCGGGCCCTCAACGACGCAGGGGCCAAATTTCTGATCGTGGGGGGCCATGCAGTGGGCTTTCATGGGCATCCACGAGCCACAAAGGACCTCGACGTTTGGATTGGAGACGACCCGAACAATCGTGCGGCCGCCGGGGCAGCGCTGCAGGCCTTTGGAGCGCCGCGTATGATCTTTGAAGGCTTGCAGTCTGCCAAGCCCGACGAATTTGTGCGCTTTGGCATCCCCCCGGCCTGTATCGACATCCTTCAACGCATCCCCGGTCTCGATGACTTTGAACAAGCCTACGGTCGCCGTGTGACCATCGAGGAGAACCACATCACATTCCCGGTCATTGGCCGCGATGACCTTCTACGCGCCAAACGCGCCGCAGGACGTCCGGTGGATTTACAAGACGTCGTTAGTCTCGAGAAGGTTGGTGCCCGAGAGTAACAGGCCAAGAGCCGCGGCAAGAAGGACGACGCTTCCCAACCCGTCGTAGCGGGCAACGGTATGCTGACGGCTCCGTCGATGCTGAACAGTTTATCGAGGAGCTCACCGGGGGTCCTCTTACATTCGCCGAAATGCTGAGAGCGTTCGGCTCGCCCTCCAGGCACAGCTCGATGCGGCAGATCTGCCGTACCGGGTGAGCGTCGACGCGGCATAGACACTCGCGCTCGAGTAGCGTTGCGATAGCCAGCCACCGTGCGACGCAGATTGTTGTAGTATCGCGACCAGTTTCAAAAGAGAGGCGAATCTGATGGCAGGCTTGTCAACAATCATCGAAGACAACAAGTTCACTCCAGCGGACGTCCCGGAGCTCGAGAGCAAGCTCTTCTTCGAGGGCGACCGTTCGCGGCGACACCTGGTTCGATTCACTGTTCTGCTTTTTCTGTCCGCGGTGATCGCAGTGCAAGGCGTCATCGAGGACTCCACCGCCACGGTCATCGGGGCCATGATCATCGCGCCGCTGATGAACCCGATTCTTGCGACCACAGCCGCACTCGTGATGGGAAACGGACCCCGCGCATGGCGCTCGTTTCTGCTGGTTGTGTCGGGGACGCTCGGTGTGATTGTCCTCGCCGCAATGTTCGGCACCGTTGCAGTCCATATCGTCGACTTCAGCACCAACTCCCAGATCACAGGACGGGTGACTCCCCGATTACTTGATCTGGTCGTCGCTCTGGCAGCGGGCACTGCGGGCGCCTTTGCGATGAGTCGCGATGATGTCGCCGATTCGCTTCCTGGCGTCGCCGTATCCATTGCGCTGGTGCCCCCCCTGTGTGTTGCGGGCATTTCGCTCTCCGCGGGCGAGTGGGACCATACCTGGGGCGCGCTTCTGCTGTTTCTCACGAACCTCCTGTCTATCTTGCTCGCCGGCGGCGCCATTTTCGCATTGTTGGGGTTGGGCAAAGCAACGACCGAAGGTACCAGACAGCTAGACAAGCGGAGGGCTTACGGAGTCATCGCGATTGGCGTCATGCTCGTCGCGATTCCTCTCTCGATGGCAACCGTCAGAGTCGCTCGTGACAGCATCGCTCAGATGAGAATCACGAACATCGCCAACAACTGGGCGCGCCAGTACGCGACGGATTCCGTGGTCCGATCCGTCCTCGCCTCCGGCAGCAGGGCCAAGATTCTGGTCACGGGATCCGAACAGCCACCGACGATCGAGGACCTCGGTGCGCACATCAAGTCCGAGGTCGAATGGGTTGCAGAGATCGACCTTCGGTTCGTTCCTTCCCGGGACTACGTGTATCGTTGAGCGCCGCAGGCTTCTCACCTTGGATGGGATGAATCCGCATGGCGCTGGAGTTACTCGAAAGTTCCTTTCCCCCGGCTAGCCTCGCCTGAGTCGCCTCAAGAGCCGACCCAGTAGCGTTCGCCATTGCTCCGCAAGTAACGGCGGTAAGGCGGGAGGGCTCGAACCCAGCGAAGGCAGCGGAACGCGCTTGGGGTAGATCGGGACGATCTCGCGCTCGGCTGCAGTCCCATCGCGCTCGAGGAGGTCGTGCAGCACCTGTTCGATCGTGTCGACCGGTAGATTGTGCAACTCGTCAGCGAACCACTTCTGCACCGCTTCGATGTCATCGGGGTCGATGTCGCCGTACTTGGCGGCTGCGTCGG
>CALJYC010000091.1 GCA_937984275.1 uncultured bacterium
GGTGCTCGCTCGGAGCATCTCGACCCGGCGGACGTGCCGCTCGTCCGCGTCGAGAATCACGACGCGATACGGCCCCGCGGCGAGCGTCTCCCCGATCACCGGCACCTGGCCCGCCAAGTGGACCAACATTCCGCCCAAGGACTCGAAATCGGTCTTGTCTTCGCAGATCGCTTCGCCCAAGCGCTCTTCCAGGTCGTAGACCGAGATGCCCGCATCTACGAAGTAGTGGCCCGGCGCGCGTTCGTAGACCAACGGCACCTCTTCGTCATGCTCGTCCTGAATCTCGCCGACGATTTCCTCGACGATATCTTCCAACGTCACGATGCCAGCGGCTCCGCCGAACTCGTCGACCACCACAGCAAGATGGGAACGCCGGCGCTGCATTTCACGGAGTAACACGCCGATCTTCTGACTCTCCGCCGCAAAGAAGACCGGCTTGCGGAGCACGTCCACCAACAGGATGCTGGCAGCGTCCGAACTGTTGCGTAACAACTGGAAGAGATCCTTCGCGTATAGGATGCCTTCGACTTGATCGATTTGCCCTCGGTACACCGGGTATCGGCTGTGACCCGACTCGACGACGCTCGCGAGCACTTCGTCGATGCTCGTGTCGATCTCGAACGCCACGACGTAGGTCCGGGGCACCATGATCTCCCGGGCGACTGTGTTCTTGAACTCGAGGACGCTTCGGAGCATCTGGGCGTGGTCCTCAGCCATGGTGCCGGTCTCTTCGCCCTGCTCGATCACATGCTCGACCGTCAGCTCGGCGAGTCGACCCGGGTCTTCCAGCTCGACCTCTGGCACGAGCCTCACGACAAACTCGCTGACCCAGCTCAGGGGCGTCGCCAGAGGCGTGAGCAGCAGATCCACGGGCCGCAACCACTTCCAGAGCCGCAAGGTAGCTTGGCCGGAACGCTGGCGAACCACGGCACCGGCAATCGTCGCGACGATCGCGTAGGCCACCGAAGTTCCGACAACCCCGACGAGAGCCATCCACGCGCCGTACGACTGGAGCAACGAATAGGCCGCGAAGGCGGCAGCGAGTGCGACGCAGAGGACGCGCCCCATCAAGAGGCGCGACTGAACCGCCGAGAGGTCGTGTAGAACGCGCTCGGCCACCTTGGCGATGCGGCCGTCGCCTTCCGACAGCGCCTGTAAGCCCGCTTCACCGAGCGTGTGGAGGCCCGCGCTAACAGCTGCAAGCAGCGCGCCCAAACCCACGCCGCCGACAATCACGGCGGCCAACTGTATACTTGGAACGTCCAAGACCTTGTGAGCTTTTAGATTACCGAGGACCGCAATCGGCCGCAACAGCCGGGGTTAATCATCGCCACGCTGGTCCCGAAGGGCCCGAATTCGCAGGCGAAGTGCGTTGAGCCGGATGAAGCCAGTCGCGTCCTTTTGATCGTAGACTTCGTCCTCCTCGAAGGTCGCAAACTCCGGATCGTAGAGCGTGTTCGGGCTTCTCCGTCCCACGACATCGGCGTTGCCCTTGTAGAGCTTGATGCGCACCTCGCCGGTGACGTCCTTTTGGGCGTCGTCGATAAGGGCCTGGAGCATCTCCCGCTCCGGCGCGAACCAAAAACCCCGATATACGAGCGACGCATACTCCGGGATCAACCCGTCGCGAATCCGCAGCACCTCGCGGTCGACGGTGATCGACTCCACTGCGCGATGCGCCCGTTGAAGGATGGTTCCGCCCGGCGTCTCATACACCCCGCGCGACTTCATTCCGACGAATCGGTTCTCGACGAGGTCGACGCGGCCCACCCCGTGCCTCGAACCGATCTCGTTGAGCCGCTCGATGAGGGCAGCAGGGGAGAGCCGCTCGCCATCGACGCTGACGGGGTCGCCCTTGTCGTACCCGATCACGATGTAGTCAGGCGTATCCGGCGCGTCCTGGGGGTCCGTCGTCCAACGGAACATGTCCTTGAGTGGCTCGTTCCAGGTGTCCTCGAGGACGCCGCCCTCGTAGCTGATATGGAATAAGTTGGCGTCCATCGAGTATGGCTTCTCCGCGGTAACCTCGATCGGGATCTTGCGGTCCTTGCAGTATTCGATGCAGTCGGTTCGCGAGCGTAAGGACCACGTCCTCCACGGCGCGATGACCTGAATGCGCGGATCGATGGCCATCGCTGCGAGCTCGAAGCGAACCTGGTCGTTGCCCTTACCGGTGGCGCCATGCGAAATCGCGTCCGCGCCTTCCTGTTGAGCAACTTCCATCATGGCCTTGGCGATGACGGGGCGCGCGATGGAGGTTCCGAGGAGGTACTCGCCTTCGTAGATGGCGTTCGCGCGCAGCATCGGGAAGCAGAAGTCGCGGGCGAACTCTTCCTTGAGATCCGAGATGATGCACTTGGAGGCGCCAGTCGCTCGTGCTTTTTCGTCGAGCCCGCCCAGCTCCTCACCCTGGCCGATGTCCGCGCAAAACGCGATGACCTCTGCGTCGTAGGTCTCTTTGAGCCAGGTCAGAATGACCGATGTGTCGAGGCCGCCGCTGTAGGCGAGCACGATCTTCTTGGGGGAGCCAGCCATGGGGCGGGATGGTAGTGGTCCGCCGACCGGGCGCAAGCGGGCGCGCGGTCAAGCCACCCGAACGATGGCCTTGGCGTCCAGAAGCTCGGTAAACACACGAAGCGCCTCCAGCCTCCCCATTTGGCAGAGCTCGAGCACCTCGGCGACGGTGGTCTGCCCGTCGACGAGCGATAGGAGGAAGGCAGCCTGGGGATCGAGGCCCAGCCACTTCACTTTGGCTGCTGGGACCGCAAGGTTGAATACGTATTCGAGCGAGCCGATGCGCGTCGTGTATCGGGTTTCGAGGCGAGCCCGGCTGGTATCCGCGTACTGGCGAGCGCTCTCGTCGTCGGGGTCCAAGCCAAGTTGGAGCTCTGCTGAATACAAGGCCGCTGCGTAGTCCCCGAGCGCAAAATGATCCGCAATCTCCCGGTGGATGTCGTCCGGGCTCGCCTGGTCGAGCTCCTGCCCCGCAGCCGCCTCGGTTGCCAGAGCGGGCGGCGGCAAGCTGCGACGATCGCGATCGACTACCCACGCATCCCCGGACGGACGGCTGGTCGACCTTGGTTGGTCACCCTCTGCGGCGAGCCCACCGGTCAGGTCGATCTTGCCATCCGCACCGAGCACGCTCGGGAAGTTGGAGTCGGTCATGCCGACTTGCCGACGACACCCTTGAACATGCGCTGCGTTCGGCCGAGCGACTCGAGCTCGTCCTTGAGGCCGGCGATGTCGCCACGCTCGAGCAAGGTGCGCGCGTTGTCGACGACGCCCTTGGCCTTGTCGATGGCGTCACGCCCGAAGTCGCTGCCTGCGACGATCGACTCGACCTCGGGAAAGAGGCGCTCGATCTCGGCGATGATAGTTTCGGCTTCCTGTCGGACCTGCTCGGTGGCTTCGTCTTCCCGCCGCGTCACCGCGAAGTCCGACGCGTCGACCATCATCTCGTCGATTTCGTCCTCGGTGAGGCCGCTGGTCGCCGTCACGGTGATCGATTGCTCCTTGCCCGTCTCGACGTCCTTGGCATGGACGCTGACGATCCCGTCTGCGTTGATCTCGAAGGTCACCTCTACCTCGACCTCGCCGGCGGACGCCCGCCGAAGCCCTGTCAAGATGAACTCACCGAGAAGCTCGTTGTCTTCTGCGCGTCGCGACTCGCCCTGCAAGACCAGAATCTTCACCGCTGTCTGGTTGTCGCGCACGGTGGTGAACGGCTTGCTGCGAGAAGTCGGTACGGTGGTGTTCTGCGGAATGAGCTCTTCGAAGTAGCCGCCGACGACCATGATTCCGAGCGTGTGCGGCGTGACGTCGAGCAGGACCATGTCCATCTCGGGAGAATCGTCGACGAGCGCTGCGCCCTGAATCGAGGCACCGAGCCCCACGACCTCGTCGGGATGGACGCCCTTGCAGGGGTCGCGCTGGAAGAACTTGCTGACCCGCTCCTGAACCTTTGGCATGCGGGTCATGCCGCCAACCAGAATGATGTCTTCGAGCTCGTCCTTGTCGAGGCCGGCTTCACCGAGCGTGAGCTCGCAGATCTGAACCGTGCGGTCGATGAGGTCTGCGGTCAGCTCCTCGAGCGTGGCCCGGGTGAGCAGCCTTTGAAGATGAAGCGCCTCGTTGCGCACGCTCGAAATGATGAAGGGCAGGTTGACCTCGGTCTCGGTGACCGCCGAAAGCTCGCATTTCGCCTTCTCGGCAGCGTCTTTGAGGCGTTGCAAGGCCATTCGGTCCTGGCGGAGGTCGATCCCATGCTCGTGTTGGAACCCTTCGACGAGCCACTCGATGACGCGCTGGTCGAAGTCTTCGCCGCCGAGGAACGTGTCGCCCGCGGTGCTGAGGACCTTGAACACGCCCGAGCTCGCGATCTCCAAGATCGAGATGTCGAACGTGCCTCCCCCGAGGTCGAACACCGCAACGGTGCGATCGATGTTCTTGCCAAAGCCGTACGCGAGCGCCGCCGAGGTGGGCTCGTTGATGATGCGAATCACATCGAGACCGGCGATCGCGCCAGCGTCCTTGGTTGCCTGCCGCTGGTTGTCGTTGAAGTACGCGGGCACCGTGACGACGACCTTATTGATCTCTTCGCCGAGATAGTCCTCCGCGACCATCTTCATCTCTTGCAGCACCATCGCGCTGACCTCGGGAATGCTGTAGACCTTGTCGCGCATCTTGATGCGGCAGTCGCCGTGCGGACCCTCCACGATGTGGAAGGGACACGTCTGGATCGCGTTCTTCACTTGCGGGGTATCCCACTTCCGCCCGATGAGACGTTTCGCGGCGAACACCGTACTTTCGGCATTGGTCACCGCCTGTCGCTTTGCGATATGGCCCACCAAACGCTTGCCGCCTTCGGTCACGGCCACCATCGACGGGGTAACCTTGTAGCCCCCTCGATTTGCGATGACCACGGGCGTGCCGCTTTCGACGACGGCGACGCACGAGTTGAAGGTTCCTAGATCAATCCCGATGACTCTTTCCATGCCCCACTTCCACGCGCTCAGATGCGTTAGTCACATCACCCCCCGAGCTGCTTCCTCAGATTTTTCACCATCTCGTGCCCTGGGTCCAGCTTTGCAGCCTCATCGAGCTCTTTTGTGGCGCTGGCATCCATGCCAGCCCCGATATAAATGCGGGCCAGCAGAAGCCGCGTCTCCAGTGAGTCCGGCGCCAGCTCGAGGCTCCTAAGCGCAAAATCGCGCGCTTTTCGGAGATCACCGCCGGCTGCCATGAGGGCCTTTGCCGCCCGGCGCGGGGCCACTGGATCGTCCGGCGAGCCCTCCGCCACCTTGGCCCACGAAATGCTGGCGGCGGCCCACATGGTGTTGTCCTCCTCGTATTTGGCCTGTTCTCGGTGGATGTCGAGGAGCTGAACTCGCAAGCGAGAGTTGACGCGCTGATAGTCTTCGTGGAGCTCATTGCGACTCGAATCGAGCGCAATCGCCATTCGCAACGCGGTCGCTGCCGCCGCAAGATCTCCGTCCGCCTCCGCGATCCGCGCATGCTCGATGTGATGCTCCGCGCGGTCGACGCCGCCTGTGAGCACTGCGGTCTGCTTGAGCGACCGCGTCAGGTCCCGAAGGGCGGTCTTTCGGCCGACCTTGGCGGTCGGCACGGGAATCGAGCGCACCGGTCCGCTCTTCCTCGCTGGCTGATGGGACCGCCCCCGAAGCTTCCGTTCTAGGAGCTCGCGCTTGCGCTGAATTCGATCATGCTCGGGGGTCCCTGGCACGACCGACGGTGTAGCTTTGGCCGGAGCCTTGCTGGGGCTCCAATCCCTGGCCGGGGCGGTCGCAACCACGGGCTGCGCCTGACGCTCGGCAATGGGCGCTTTGGCCAGGGCCTTGGACATCGCTTGGGCGCGTTCTTCCACGCGGCCCATCTGCTTCTCGGCGGCGGACACTACGATGCTCTGCTTGAGGTACCGATCGTACGCCTCGCGTTTCTTCGGCCGCCCAACCGACTCATACGCGTCGGTCACCGTGCGGAACACGACCTCCATCTTGGCTTTGAACGACCCGAGGTGTTTCCCATAGTAAGCGTCGGGATGGAACGTCTTGGAGAGCGCGAAGTACGCCTTGCGAATCTCGGTGCGATCCGCATCGACCGCGACTCCCAAGAGCTCGTAGTGATTCAATTTGCCTGTGCTGCGGAAGGCTTCGTTGATTCGCTGTTGAAGCGCCTCATCGATATCGACATCTTCGACGAGCCCCGTCTGGGGTGGCGCACTGGAGGCCTTGGTCACGACCCACTCGACGGCCTGCAACGAGACGAGCCGCTCGATCGACGCGAACACTTCGGCGGGCGCCAACACCGTCAGGTCGGCGATGTCGTCGATGTTGAGGACGCCATCGATGCAGGAGTGGATGAACGCCTCCTGCGCGCTGATGTCGAGTCCCCGGACATCCGCATCCTCGACCTGTTGCGGGATCTTCTCCTCCGTCATCGACCCTCTCGCTGCCCCCCTATCCGCACAGTCTAGCGTGGCCGTTCCTTTGTCAGCCACTTCGCCGGAACTAACGGAACTAGACGATCAGCCACTCCAGTAGAGCCTTCTGGGTGTGCAGCCGGTTCTCCGCCTCGTCCCAGACCCGGGACTGCTGACCGTCGATCACCGACGCGCTCACTTCCTCCCCTCGGTGTGCGGGCAGGCAGTGAAGGAAAATCGCGTCTGTGGCGGCACGCTTCATGGCTACGTCATCGACGATGAAGCCGGAGAACGCGCGCTGCCGCTCGGTGGCCTCGCCTTCCTGTCCCATGCTCGCCCACACATCGGTGGTGACCACATCCACCCCGTCCAACGCCTCCTCCGGGCGTTCTACGACACGAACTTTCGCTCCACGCGCGCGCGCTTCGGCCAACACCTGCTCATCTGGCTGGTATCCAGGTGGACACGCGAGGACGAGCTCGAAGCCTGCCACCGCCGCGGACGCGATCCACGAGTGCGCCATGTTGTTGCCATCGCCGATCCAAGCGACCCGCACACCCTCGAGCGAGGGCCCGAAGTTCTGACGAATGGTCATCAAGTCTGCGAGTAGCTGCACCGGATGAAACTTGTCGGAGAGACCATTGACGACGGGAATGGTCGCGCAGCGTGCAAGCGCTTCGAGACGGTCGTGCCCGAAGGTTCGGTAGACCACGCCCTGCACGTAGCGGCTCAACATACGCGCGGTGTCTTCGATTGGCTCGCCCCGCCCGAGCTGCGTGTCTTTCGAGTTGAGCGTCACCGGCTGCGCGCCGAGCTCGTGAATCCCCACCTCGAAAGAGAGACGCGTTCGTGTCGATGCTTTTTCGAACACGACGGCGACCGACTTTCCCTGCAGCGGCTGCGGATGGGCAGGCGTCCCGCGAAGGGCCTTGAGCTCAGCCGCTCGATCGAGCACTCCAAGGAGCTCCTCCCGACTGAGGTCGAAAATCGTGAGGAAGTGCCGCGTCATGGCTTCCTCGGTGCGTCGGCGAGGATCGCGTCGAGGATCGCCAGGCCTTCGTCGAGCTCGGCTTGCGTCACGTTGAGGGACGGCGAAATCCGGATCACGTGGCCGCCGGCGAGGGTGAGCAGCAAGCCGGCCGCGTGAACCGCAGCGATGGTCGCACCCGGATCGACGTCGTCCGCCAGGACCAAGCCTTGCAACAAGCCGAGACCCCGCGTGCCCGCGGTGCTCGAAAGGCGCGCGTCGAGCTCGGTGAGTCGACCGGCCAGATACGCGCCGAGGGTCCGGGCGTTCTCGATGAGCCCCTCCTCGTCGATGATGTGCAACACCGCAAGACCCGCGGCACATGCGAGCGGGTTGCCGCCGAACGTGCTTGCGTGGCTCCCGGGAGGAAGGCCGTCCGCGAGACGCTCGGTCACCGCCATCGCGCCGAGTGGGAAACCGCCGCCGATACCTTTGGCCAGCGAGCAGGCGTCGGGCACGGCGTCGAACCACTCTTGCGCCAGGAAGCGGCCGGTTCGGCCGTAGCCGGTTTGGATCTCGTCGAAGAACAGCAACGCGCCCCGCTCGTCGCAAATGCGCCGCGCGCCATGCACGAACTCCTCCGTGGCGACGATGATGCCGCCTTCGGCTTGAACCGGCTCGAAGATCACCGCGGCAGTCCGGTCGGTCACCGCGGCATCGAGGGCAGCGAGGTCGTTGAAGTCGATGAAGCTCACGCCCTGGACCAACGGCTCCATACCCTTGTGGTACTTGGTCTGCCCCGTCAGGGACAACGCGCCCATGGTTCGGCCGTGAAAGCTGTTGAGCGTCGAAACGAACTCGACCCGCTTCTCGTCGCCTTGGTCATGGTGGTAGCGGCGCGCGAGCTTTAGCAGCGACTCGTTGGCTTCGGAGCCGCTATTGCAGAAGTAAACGCGGTCGAAGGGCGTTCGCGTGCAAATCGCCTCGGCGAGCTCGATGGCGCGATCATTGTAAAAGATGTTCGACACGTGCATTAAGCGCGCTGCCTGCTCGCCAATGGCCGCCGCAAGCGTCGGGTGGCTGTGCCCCACCGAAAGCACGGAAATCCCGCCAGACAGGTCCAGGTACTCGCGACCCGAAGCGTCGGTCACGCGACGGCCAAGCCCGTGCGTCAGAACAAAGGGCGCGGGCGCGTAGTTGCCGAGCTGAACCTCTTTCGCGGTGCGAAGCATGTCATCCTGCCTGGTCATGGTGTGCCTTTGGGGAAGCCCGGGGCATACCACCATTGCCCAAGGCCGTCGACCCTGGTCCGGCAGGCTTAGCGCGTGATTTCGGTGCCGATCCCTTCGTCGGTGAAGATCTCGAGCAGCACGGCGTGAAGCACCCGGCCGTCGATGATGTGCGCCTTGCGGACACCACCTGCCAATGCGCTCAGCGCGCAGTCCACTTTCGGGATCATCCCACCTTGGATCACGCCATCGAGCTTGAGGCCGTCGATCTCGGATGCGCTCAACGAGCTTGCGACCTCGCCGTCTTTGCCCCGCACGCCTTCGATGTCGGTGAGCAGCACGAACTTTCGCGCGGGCAGCGATTCAGCCACCTTGCCGGCGACGGTGTCCGCGTTGACGTTGAGCGACTTGCCTTCGGCGTCAACCGCGACGGGGGCGATGACCGGAATGAACCCGTCATCGACGAGCCGGCGCACGACTTCCGGATTGACCTGGGTGACGGCACCGACACGGCCCGGATCGACCCACTTCCCGCTCTTGGTCTTCATCTTGTCGACCTTCTTAGCGCGAAGGAAAGCGTCGTCCTTTCCGGTGAGCCCGACGGCGCGGCCTCCATGGCCTGCAATGAGCGATACGATCTCCGCATTGACCTTGCCGCCCAAGACCATCTCCACGACCTCCATCGTGTGCTCGTCGGTGACACGGAGACCCTCCAGCCGTTCCGAAACGACTCCGAGTGCCTTGAGCATCTGGTCGATCTGCGGCCCTCCCCCGTGCACCACGACCGGATGAAGCCCCACGTACTTCATCAACACGACGTCTCGGGCAAAGCTATCCCGCAGCGCCGGATCCACCATCGCATTGCCACCGTACTTGATGACGAAGATGTCCCCATGAAACTCCCGAATGTAGGGGAGCGCCTCTTGGAGCGTGGCTGCTTTTTGGATCAGGTCGTCCACGGTGCTGCGTATAGCACACTGCAAACCCCGGTCCGCTGACTGCCTTTACAACGTGTAACCGACCCCTATCAGCGACTCGCCTCCGACCAACGACTGCTCACCGAACGCAACCAACGACTCGCCCGATAGGTGGTCTGCGTCCACTGCGTTCGTGATAGCTCCGACGCAATGACACAAACGCAAGCAGTCAAGACCTTCTACACCGATACCCAAAAACGCGGACGCGTCCGACACACGATCCGGGACTACATGGGCTTTTTCGACGAGTCGAACGGGGGCGGCGTCGAGGTGCGTAAGGCGCAGTACGCCACGATGATCAACAACTACTACGACGTCGTCACGGACTTCTACGAGCACGGTTGGGGTCAGTCGTTTCACTTTGCGCCGCGAGCCGAAGGCGAGTCCTTCGATGCTTCACTCGCCCGCGCAGAGCATTATCTTGCGCTCCGCCTCGGGCTGAAGGCGGGAATGAAGGCCCTGGACGTCGGCTGCGGCGTAGGCGGTCCGATGCGCTCGATCGCTCGGTTCTCGGGCGCTGCGATCGAAGGCGTCAACAACAACGACTATCAGCTCGAAAAGGTCCGAAGCCACAATCAGAAGGCGGGTCTCGGAGACGCGTGCTCGGGCTTCAAGGGCGACTTCATGAATCTCGGCGTCCCGGATCGCTCTTACGACGCCGCGTACGCGATCGAGGCCACCTGCCACGCACCCGACAAGACTGCTGCCTTCGCGGAGGTCCACCGCGTGCTGAAACCAGGCGCCCTATTCGCTGGCTACGAGTGGTGCATGACCGGCAAGTTCAACCCGAACGACGCTCGACATCAAGAGATCAAGAGCGAGATTGAAACAGGCGACGGTCTCCCCGACATCGCCAGCATTCCCGAAACGATTCAGGCGCTCGAGAAGGCCGGCTTCGAAGTGATCCACAGCTTCGATGCGGCAGGCCAGAGCGACCCGGAAACCCCGTGGTACCTCCCGTTGGTTGGCGAATCCTCTAGCCTCTTGGGGATTCGCCGAGGGCGGCTCGGTCGGCGTCTAGCCCGGCGCACGATTGGCGGCCTCGAAGCGCTTGGGATCGCACCCAAGGGCTCCAAGGAAGTCAGCCTCATGCTCGGCCGAGCCGCCGAGGCCCTCATCGCCGGCGGCCAGACGGGGATCTTCACGCCCAGCTACTTCTTCCTCGCACGGCGAAGGGCGTAAACGGGACGAGACGATAGCTGCCGCGTAGCGATAGAAGGTTACGCGCCAACCTCTACCACTGTGGGCTGCTCCTATGGTAGGGAGCAGACATGAAGCGTGTCCTGGCATGGGCGTTCGGCATCTTGGCGCTGGCTCTGATCGCAACGATCGTGTTTGTCGAGCTCCGAAATCGAAGCGGGGTTCACAAGGCCGAAGCGGAGTTTGCGGCATACGAGCCTTCGCCGATCGGCGACTTTGGAGCCACCCAAACACTCTCGATCCTGCCGCTGATCGATTGGCACACGTCGGGCCCAGAGCTGAGAGGCGAGATGGGGGTGTCGTACCTGATCGAAACCGACGAGCATCGGATCCTATTCGACGTTGGGCAGAACACGATGCAGGAGTCGCCCTCCCCCCTCGAGCTCAACATGAAAGAGCTGGGTGTGGCGCTCGACACCGTCGACACGGTGTTCATCTCTCACAACCACTTCGATCACGTCGGCGGAAGGCAGCGTCAGAAAGACCGAACTTTTTCTGTGGGGCTCGAACAGGTGCCTCTGCCGAGCGTGCGGGCTTTCGTTCCGATCCCGATGACATATCCGGGGCTGAGCCCGGTCCACGCGGGTGAGCCCACGCGAGTCGGCGAAGGTGTGGCCTCTACGGGGACCATCCCACGTCAGCTCGTGTTTGGATGGATCGACGAGCAGGCGCTGGTCGTGCACGTGGCGGACCGCGGTGCTGTCCTCATCGTGGGGTGCGGCCACCAGACCATCCCGAAGCTCCTCGAGCGTTATGATGAAGTCTTCAGCGCGCCGCTCTATGGCATCGTCGGCGGCCTTCATTTCCCAGTGCCTGAGGGCCGACTGAAGCTACTCGGGCTCAACGTCCAGCGGACCTTGGCGTCAGGCACCGGGATGTTCTCGCCAATTACGATGGGCGAGGTAGAGGAACAGATGGACCAGCTGCGTGCGCGAAATCTTGGTCTGATCGGGGTGGGCGGCCATGACAGCAGCGACGACGTTATCGCGATGTTCGACGAAGCCTTCGGGGACGCGTATCGGCACGTCCGGGTGGGCGAGCGCATCTTGGTCGGGCCGCCTGAATGAGCTCTTGCCGCCAGGCAATCGGCCGAGAGGCTGTCGCATGGGATGCCGGATTGCGAGCCGCACTAGAACGGTGAGCGGATGAAGAAGCCGGTCAAGATCATATTGTTCGGGGTCGCGGCGTTGGTCGGTGCCATCATCGTCGCGCTCGTTCTGGTGCCAGTCCTGCTCGAGGACCGCATCATCGAACGCCTGCGCGCCGAGCTAAACGAAGAGCTCAACGCAACCGTCACATTTTCTGACGTCGATGTGTCGTTGCTCTCTACTTTTCCGACCCTCACCGCGGAAATCACCGCGCTCAAGATAACCGGGGAAGATGAATTTGAGGGGGTCACGCTCTTCTCGGCGGAGTCGGTTGCAGCAGGTGTAGACCTGTTTGCCTTACTCATAGACGACACGATTCAGATCGAGTCGATCGTGATCGATCAACCAGAAGCCCATCTCATCGTCATGGAGGACGGCAAGGCCAACTACGACATCGTCGCGGAGCAGTCCGAAGAAACGGTGGAGGCAGCTGAGGAATCGGAGGACGTTGCCTTCGAGGTCGAGCGCTATTGGATCCACGGAGGGGTGGTCACCTATGACGAGCCCGGGATAAGCGTGGCCGCGGTTGGGCTCCATCACGAAGGGAGTGCGAAGATCTCCGGGTCGACCCAGGAGCTCGCATCGGAGACTCGCATCGAGGCACTCACGGTCAAGCTCGGCCAGATCACCTATATCCGGAAGGCCAAGACGCGCATCGACGTGGACGCCACGATCGAGACAGAACAGCAGCACCTCCAGGTCGACGAAATCCAGATCGGAGTGAATCAGCTCGCAATAACCGGGTCGGGCGGCGTCGGGTGGTCCGACCAAGGTCTCGATTTGGACCTGAAGCTGGCCTCCGAGAAGGGACTGCCGATCAAGGCGCTGATCTCCGCGATCCCCAATGCGTATGCGGCGGACTTCGCAGGATTGAAGGCAAGCGGAGCATTCACGTTCGCGGCCACCATCGATGGACAGCTCGGCCCGGACGACGACGACATTCCCTCGGTCGCGGTGACGGCGAACGTGCGAAACGGAGCGTTCAAGTACCCCGACCTGCCCCTCGGTATCACCGATCTAACTCTAGACGCGAAGCTCGAACACCCCGGCGGCAATCTCGACAAGACGAGGATCTCTGTGCCGAAGTACGGCATCGCCGCGGGAAAGAGTCACGCGGAAGGAAGCGTCAGCATCGCGCAGCCGCTGTCGCAACCGAACGTGGACCTCGTGCTCAGAGGCCGATTCGATCTAGCCGAGATTGCGAAGGCGTATCCGATCTCCGACCTCGACGCGCTCGCCGGGCTCATCGACGCGAACGTCGACCTCAGCGCGAGGGGCAAAAGGATCGCCAAGCTAACCGGACACATCGAAGCCACCGATGTGCTCTACCGCCCGGCCGGAGCTCCCGCCATTCACATCAGTGCCGCGCGTGTCGCCCTCTCGCCCGAGAACACCAAGATTCAGGACCTGCGTGCGAAAGTTGGAGAGAGCGACGTCGCGATCAGCGGGCTGGCATCGCCACTGACCACCTTCTTGATCAGTGACGAGAAGATCACGGCCAGCGCGCAGCTGAAGTCCGACAACCTGCGCGTGGATGACTTCCTATCGAGCGGTGAGCCAGCGGCCGGCGGTGCGGCTGCGGGTCAACCCAACGGGTTCGTGTTTCCCGACAACGTGGATGCGAAGCTTCAGTTCGACGTTCGCAAGCTCAGCTACGGGGACCTCGTACTCCGGGATTTCGTGGGGACTGGCAGGATTCGCGACCGAAAGCTCATCCTGCAGGGAGTTCGCGCCAAGGCGCTCGGTGGGACGATGAAGCTCGACGGGACCGTGACGACTCCCTCGGCCGGCCCACCGAAATACGATATGGACTACGTCGCCGAAAAGGTGAGCTTTGCAGAGGCCTTTCAGGCCTTGCCTTCGATGCGCGCGTACGCGCCGATCGCACGCTTCCTCGACGGGCGTTTCTCGACCAATTTCAAAGCGACCGGAACGCTGGATGACGATCTGTCGCCCAAGCTCGAATCGATTGACGCCGGGGGATTGGTCGCTGCGCTTCAGAGCAAGCTCAGTAGCGAGTTCAAACCGCTGGGGGCGCTCAACGGCGCCATTCCCGCAATCCCCAAACCCCTCGACATCCAGAATTTCAAAACACGGTTCAAAATCGAAGACGGCGCGGTCAAAGTGAGAACGTTTCCAGTTCAGGCGCGTGGAATCGCGATGCAGGTGGGCGGAACCCACGGACTGGACCAGGCGATGAAGTACCACGTCACCACCGACGTTCCCTTGGACGGGCTCTCGTCGAAGCTCGCGAAAGAGGTGAAGGCGCTCGGCCTAGACTTGTCCAAGGCCAAGACGGTTGGAGTGCGAGCGAACCTCACCGGCTCGATCGATTCGCCGCGCGTATCGGTCGATCTCGACGCGAATGCGCTGCGCGGCGTGGTCGCGGACGCGATATCGGCGGAGCTTGCCGAACAGAAGGCGCGTGCATTGAAGGAAGTTGAGCAGCAAACAGAAAAGCTCATCGCCGAAGCCCAAAGACGCGCCGACCAAATCCGAGGAGAGGCAACAAGGGCCGCAGGAGCCGCGCGCAAAGAAGGTTACGCGCGGGCGGCGCAGGTCGAGAAAGAGGGAGAGGCCAACCCGTTGGCGAAAATCGCAGCCCGGGAAGGGGCCAAGCGGATCCGCCAGGAGACCGACAAACGCACCGATCAGATGATCGCGGAAGCCGACAAGCGTGCCGATCAACTGGTGGCCGAGGCCCAAGAGCGCGCGTCAGACATGCTCGCGGAGGCTGCCAGACGGAGCGATCAAGGGACAGAGGCTGCAGAGGAGCAATCGGACCGGTTGCGTTGAGCAAAGCGCATTGTCGGTCTCGAATGAACGGACGCGTCCATGACTACCTTCCGTTCGATGATTCCTCGAGGATCTCGATGTAGCAATCGCGTACATCGCGGATCCGATCGTCGAGGGTGTCGAGCGTCCAGGATGACGTCTCGACAGGTGGGAGGACCTCTACCTCGACGACAGCGGGGCGCACGACGAATGCGCCCTTGGGTAGCGCGTCGAGGACGTTGCGAAACACGACGGGAACGATGGGCACGCCCGCATCCATGGCCAATCGGAAGGCACCCTTCTTGAAGCGGCCGACGGCTGCTGTCGTCGAACGGGTGCCTTCAGGCGCGATGATCAACGAACGGCCGTGGCGAAGGGCCTCCACCGCAGGCCCGAGGGCCTGAATGGCCTTGGCAGTGTTCGAGCGATCGACGAACACAACCCCGGCCGCCCTGAAGAGGGGGCCAAAGACCGGGTTGTGGCGAAGCTCCTGTTTGGCGATACCGGTGAAATCTCGGCGCAGAAGCTTGAGCATCAACACGAGCTCAAGCCCGCTTTGATGGTTGAAGATGAACACCGCGGGGCGATGCGACCATAGATGTTCCTGGCCTTCGACCCGAAGATCGATCCCCGCAGCGGACGCAGCGAGATCTCCCCAAACCGACCCCATCACGTTGACCGCCTCGCGTTTCGAGCGGTTGAGGAGACCTGCAGCCACACCAAATCCTACCGAGGGCGCGAGGCTCCCGTAGAGCAGCCCGGTGCGAACGACGTCGCCCACGGTCGGCGTTCCGCGACTGGTGAAGCGACGAACCGGCCACTGCCGCTCCTTGGAGATCTGGGCGAGCTTGCGCGTGGGGTTCAGAGGACGCGGGCGGCCCACGATGTCGAAGAGGGGAAGGTCTTCGTGGCTGTCGGAGTAGAAGTAACTCTCGTCGAGATCGAGGTCGTATTTTGAAGCAAGGCTCCGCCCGGCGGTCGCCTTCCCCTCGCCGTAACAGGTGGGGCGCACGACCTTTCCGTTGAGGATTCCGTTGTCGACGCCGAGCTGTGTGTAGAGAAGATGATCGATGCCGAGCTCCCGAGCCACCGGCTCTGCTTGGTAGCGCGTGGCTGACGTGATGATCGCCACGGTGTGCCCCATCTCTTGATGTGCCTTCACCAAAGCCCGTGACTCCGGATAGATCTCGGTCGCCAGGTGCTTTTCGAAGGTGCGCTGCCCTGCCTCTTCGAGGACGCTCTCGGACATCCCGCGGTAGACAGCCGAGGTAGCCGAAACAAACGTGGAGAAACCCGTCCGTCCAAACGCAAAGGAGAGCGTCGCGCGGAGGGACTCGGCGAGGTCCCTCGGTGACAACCGACCCGACGTGAATTGATCACGCGTGAACGACGTTGCCGAGAAGCCGGCGAACAGCGTCTGATCGAGATCGAAAAAGGCCCCCACCGTCGGGCCCGAGGGTCCTGTTCGGATTTCGTGGGTGAGCTGCTCGTGGAGGGTCATCGGATCCGTCGAGCATACCTCAACTCCGGCTGACACTCCCCGTCGCAGAGCCCCTAGGCCGCTTTTTCCTCCAGCAAGCGTCTCAGCGCGGTCACGAAAACCTCTGGGTCCTGCGCGCCAGGAATGAGATATCGTTGATCCAGGATGAACGACGGAACTGCGTGGATGCCTTTGCTCAGCCAGAATCGCTGTTCCTCGCGCACCGTATCGACATAGCGGCCGTCATTCAAAATGGCTCCGGCCTGCACTTCATCCAAGCCTGCACGTCCTGCGGCTGCGACCAGCATCTCCGGTTCGTTGACGTTCTCTTCTCTGGAGAAATAACTTTCGAACAACGCTAGCTCGAGCTCGGTTTGTTTGCCTTGCTCGCCCGCCCAGTGGAGTAGCTGATGCGCCCGGAAGGTGTTGTGGATACGCATGCCCTCGTGGAATCGAAACTCGACGCCAAGCGACTCCGCGATTTGTGTGAGACGCCCACGTGCCGCACGGCTCTGCGCCACGCTCGTCCCATACTTCTGAGCAATGTGCTCGCGCAGATCCTGCCCCTCGACTGGCATCTGCGGGTTGAGCTCAAAAGGGTGCCAGTGAAGGTCGACCTCCACCTCATCGCCCAACTGCGCCAACGCCTTCTCTCGGTGTTTGAAGCCGATGATGCACCAAGGGCAGACGACGTCGGAGACGATGTCGATGCGAATGCTCTGGGATGCCGTCGTCATGGCGTGCCACCTGTTCTGGGTTCCACGCGCGCGAAGTCAATCGGTGTCATCGCAATCACCGACCTGGTCGGCAACCGCAACGCCAACCTGCGCCGCGTAGCCATCGTCGACATCCTCGCCACGACAGCCCTCCTAACCGCCGCCCTAATCGATCACACCACCTGAGCCGGCAGAAAAGGGGTCAGACCCCTTTTTGAAAGGGTTAACCCTTCTGAAAAGGGGTCTGACCCCTTTTCGTGTTGGTGTGTCTTTGGCGGGCTTCTTCGACTTCGGGGACTTGGGCGAGGGCGGGATGGGCGAGCCAAGCGGATGGGACTTGCATCGGCATGTCGAGTAACTGCTGCGCGTAGGCCTTGCCCTGCGGGTCAAAGCGGAGGGATGCGATGCCGCCTCCGCCTAGCGCGTCGCGGAGGACGAAGTTGAGGGCATCAATGCCAGGTAGCTCGTAGCGTTGCACGGGCCCCTCGATTCGATGGCTGAACCAGTCGGCTACCGCGCTAGCAGACAGTTGATCTCGCAGCAGCGGGAGGAAGTCCCGATGACGCGCACGTACGCCGATGTTCGCGTCGGCGCCTTTGTCTCCACTGCGAGCGTGGGCGATCGCAATGAGCGGGAGCTCGATAGGATCGGTGACCGTGAACGGATCGTTGCAGCGCTCCGATTCTGGTTGAGGTGCGGCGCTGACCACCGGAGCTGGCTCTTCGTAAGGAATCGGCTCTCCGTCGACGTAGATCTCTGGTTGAAACCGATCGCGGGGGATGAGGTAGCTTTGTAGTCGAACGAGTGGCGTCGGCTTGGGAAGGCCGCGGCCGCCTGCAGTGAGTCCTGATACGACCAGCCCGAAGGAGCCAAGCTCTCGAACGACGGCGGCCAGCGCGACACGCGAGTCGTGATGCAACGCGACTTTTGCCACGACTTCGCGCGTGTCTCTGGTTCGGGCATGTGGCCCGTACGTGCTCTCCGCCCCAAGGAGTTCGATGTCCACGTCGCGCAAGCCGGCAAGGCCTTCTCGATCGAGCAGGCTCTGGGCGCGCCGAATGAAGGCGTCGCCGAAACGCTCCGCCTTCTTTGCGGCGTCCCGCCCGCCGATGAACACCAGGGCGGTGAGCTTGTAGCCGTCCACGACTTGCGCGCAGGCTTTGAGCGTCGACGGCGGTGGACGCCCCACCGCTCCCTGGACTTCGACGCGGTCGGGTCCAACCTGGCTCAGCCCGACGTGGCGCCAATCGCAGGTCACGTCGGGGAGTGGATACGCGGCAGGGTCCCCGATCTCGTAGAGCAACTGCTCGGAAGCGGTGCGCACATCGACGAGGCCTCCGGTGCCTTCCGCTTTCGTGAGGACAAACGAGCCATCGGCGCGACACTCGGCGAGCGGATAGCCGAGCGCTTCCCAGGACGGGACGTCTTCCCAGTCGGTGAGTAAGCCACCCGTCGACTGCGGTCCGCACTCGAGCAGATGACCGACCAGGCTTCCCTGAGAAAGGCCGTCGAGATCATGAGGGGCCCAGCCGAACTCGTGAATCAGCGGCCCGAGCGCAAGAGCGGAGTCCACGCACCGTCCGGTGATCACGACGTCCGCGCCAGCGTCGAGCGCCGCAGCAATCGGACGTGCTCCGAGGTAGGCGTTGAAGCTCAGCGGTTCGGCGACGAGCGAAGACCCGTCACTCACCTCCGCGATCCCAAGCGCGCCAATCTCGTCGATGCGGCCCATCAAATCGTCGCCCTCGACCCAAGCGATTCGTGTCGATACGCCCGCCCGGTCCGCGATGGTTCGGAGCGCTTCCGCGGCGGCCTTCGGGTTCACCCCACCCGCATTCGTGACGACGCGCACCCTTTGCTCGACAAACCGCGCCAAGTCGCGCCCGATCATCCCGATCACGTCGGTCGCATAGCCAAGCGACGCGTCCTTCTCCCGCGCTCGCGTGAGAATCCCCATCGTGACCTCCGCAAGCGCCTCGAAAAAAATGTAGTCGCATCGCCCGGAGTCGAGCAGCTGCGGCGCGGCAAACGAGCTATCGCCCCAGGCACCCGCTGCCCCACCGATGACAACGACACGCGCGTCGCTAGGCTTCATGATTCGTTTCCTCTAGGGGCATGTCGTGAACGGGCTCGAATCGTTTCGAGTCGCCACCCAAGAAAACCATGTGCGGCTAGGTGAATTGTTGGGGAGGTTATAGGACTGGCGTCCATCGCTTCGATAGACCGGCGTCTTGATAGTCGAGAGGTCGGGCGAGACGGTCACGGAGTGATCGGAACCCGCGGGCCCATGGATGAGCGGCTGTGTCCACACGTCGAACTGCGGGTTGTCCCCGCCGTTGAGGCCACCCCACTTGCACGCGAGCCGGCCGTCGCAGTGGATGTTGCCGACTGCGCGCATCTTCTCGAGGCAACCCCTGCCCCTGCTCTTACTCGAGAACGTGTACGCTTTCCGATCTGCGGCCCAATAGCTCGGCGCGGCCTTACACCTCCCCCACTCGATGGCATTGTCGTCCTTGCGCAGGACGCCGATCGCCACGGGACGCTCGTTACCCGTATACCGACATGCAGCGGGAAAGCCTTTGTCTGAAGCACGCCGCCACGTGGGCTCGTCGCTGCCATTGCAGGCCGGTGTGAAGTGGTGAATCGTTGTCGTGATGTTCACCACGGTGTCGATCTTGAAGCTCTCGTACATCGCGTAGTGGAGAACTTTCACCTTTCCGTCGACCACTTGGCCTTGCGCGCCCTGCGGGTATTCGATGACGAGCGAACCTCGCACGCCGTCCACGCTCACGTCGCCCTTCTTAAACTGCGTATCAGAAACCTCCAAGGTGGCGTCAACGCGATAGGCGATGGTGCAGCTGTCCGCGGCAAACGCAGGTGGGGCGAAAAACATGGCCAGCAAGAAGCCGACGATCATGGCAGAAGGCGAACTCATGGCGCAGGCGCGATGCCAGTGGTTCTAGCGCATCCCGCCCGAACAACTGCTAGAAAACGGGGACCGCCCCCTTTTTGAGAGGGTTAAGCGATCGCAATCGTCGCGTGGGGGGCCCAAACTCGTCGCGGTCGCACTCCATGATTCCCTCGCGAGCGACCTTGCCAATAGTCGAACGAGCCGCAGGACACTGTGGTAACAATTGGGGCTCGATGTACACCAAGAGGAACTACTCGGTTAAGGACATGGTGTGGTGGACTCGGCAGGACACGGTCCTGCTGCTCGTCATCGCGCTGGTGCCCGTCGTCGTCTACGAAGCTTTCGACCAGAAGTGGCTGCACCTACCCTGGCTACCGATAGCGGTCGTGGGCACCGCCGTGGCGTTCATCATCAGCTTTCAGAACAACGCCAGCTACGACCGGGTTTGGGAGGCTAGAAAGATCTGGGGCGGCATCGTCAACACGTCCCGCACCTTGGGCATCGTGGTCAATGACTTCATCACAACCGACTTCACCGACGAGGCGGTCAGTGACGCCGAGCTGGGAGCCATCCGCAAGGAGCTGATCTTCCGGCACATCGCCTGGATGACCGCCCTACGCCACGCCATGAGGCAGCCGCGGCCCTGGGAGCACGTCATGAAGCACCGAACGAACCAGGAATGGGGCGAGGTGATCGGCGTGCGGGAGCATCGCTACTCTCTCGAAGAGGAGCTCGGACCCTACCTCTCGGAAGAGGAGCTCGAGTACGTCCTGTCGAAGTCCAACAAGGCTACGCAGCTGATTTCTCTTCAATCCAAACAACTGCGGCAGCTCCGAACCCGCGGCCTGATCGAAGACTTCCGGCACATGGAGATGGAAAACGTCCTCGCCGAGCTCTACACGCTTCAAGGCAAGTCGGAGCGAATCAAGAACTTCCCTTACCCGCGGCAATACGCCACGCTGAACTGGTGTTTCTTGTGGATTTTCGTTCTCCTTCTCCCGTTCGGCGTGATGTTCGAGTTCGACAGGATCGGGACTGCGGTGATCGAGAAGTACCCGCTCATCGGTGACAATTTCGTCTGGCTCAGCATCCCCTTTAGCGCTCTCGTCATGTGGGTTTTCCACACGATGGAGCGAATCGGCCGAGTCAGCGAGAACCCCTTCGAGGGAACACCCAACGACGTCCCAATCACCACCATCTCTCGCGGAATTGAGATCGATCTACGAGAGATGCTCGACGAGGACCCGGCCACAATCCCGCCTCCGATCGAGGCCCAACACGACACCCAGACGTAAGAGGAACCATGAACAACTACGAACAGGTTTTCGAGAACAACCGCAAGTGGGTCGAGGAAAACACAGCGCGTGATCCCGATTTCTTCAAACGCCTCGCAGACCAGCAAAACCCAGCCTTCCTGTTCATTGGGTGCGCTGACAGCCGGGTCCCTGCCAACGAGATCATGGGGCTCCAACCGGGAGAGGTTTTCGTTCACCGCAACGTGGCCAACCTCGTCGTCAACACCGATATCAACGCGCAGTCTGTCATCGAGTACGCCGTTGGGCACCTCGACGTGGAGCACGTCGTCGTCTGCGGGCACTACGGTTGCGGAGGGGTCGCGGCAGCCATGCAACCGGCTGATCTCGGGCTGCTCAACCCGTGGCTGCGCGAGATTCGGGATGTTTACCGGACGCATCAGGAGGAACTCGACGCGATCGCAGACGAGGACGCCCGCTACAGGCGGCTCATCGAGCTGAACATCCAAGAACAGTGCGTCAACGTGATCAAGACCGCAGTCGTCCAGAAGACTTACTTCAAAACAGGTCATCCCATTGTCCACGGATGGGTCTACGACGTTGCGAACGGTTTGTTGCGCGATCTGAACGTCCCGTTCAAGGGTATTCTCGCGGACATTCAGAAGATCTACGACCTCCAAGTGGAATAGACCCGCGGCGCGGAAACGCCTCGCTAGAGGATGTACTTCGCGAGGTCCTGGTCGGCGAGGATCGGCTCCAGCGTTTCCTTCACGCGGTTCACGTCCACGAGGTACTTCGACTGGGCGCGCTCCGACGCGTCGTAGGAGAGCTCTTCGAGGAGCGCTTCCATGATCGTGTACAGGCGGCGGGCGCCGATGTTCTCCGCGCGACTGTTGGCTTCTGCAGCGTAGCCCGCGAGCGCCTCGATCGCGTCCGGCTGGAAGACGACCTCGATACCTTCGGTGGCCATCAGGGCCTGGTACTGCTTGGTCAGCGCGTTCTTCGGCTCGGTGAGGATCTTGATGAAGTCTTCCTTCTCGAGCGAGTCGAGCTCGACTCGGATCGGGAAGCGGCCCTGAAGCTCGGGGATCAGGTCCGCGACCTTCGACACGTGGAACGCCCCAGCGGCAATGAAGAGAATGTGGTCGGTCTTCACCGAGCCGTACTTCGTGCCGACCGTCGAGCCTTCGACGATCGGAAGAAGGTCACGCTGAACGCCTTCCCTCGACACGTCGGGGCCACCGACACTGCGGTCAGAGCTCACTTTGTCGATCTCGTCCAAGAACACGATGCCCGCCTGCTCGGTGCGTTGCACCGCGTCGCGCTGAACCTTGTCGTGGTCGATGAGCTTCTTGGCCTCTTGCTCCTTCAGAATCTCGAGCGCGTCGGGAACCTTGACCCGGCGCCGCTTCGTGCGCCCCTTGAAGCCAGGCATTTGCGACATCATGTCTTGCAGGTTCACTTCTTCCGTACCCTGGGCGCCGAAGATCGTCATGAACGGGTTGTTCGTGTCGGTGACGTCGAGCTCGACCTCCGCGTCGTCGAGCTCGCCGTTGCGAAGCCGCTGCCGAATGTCGTTGACCTCGCTATCCGAGTAGAACGGCTGCGGCTGTTGCGCTTGCTGCGGATTGATTTGAAAGCTCAACGGCCCGAACTGATGGGTCTGTGGGCTCTGCTCGGGCTGCGGGGGCTGGGCGGGCGGGCGCTGGGCCGCGAGGACCATCTTGGCCAGGTGCTCTTCGGCCGCATCCTGTGCGCGCGTCTGCACGCCCTCGAGGGCTTCCTTCTCGCAGATCTGAATCGCGTTCTCGACCAGGTCACGAATCATCGACTCGACGTCACGCCCGACGTAGCCCACCTCCGTGAACTTCGAGGCCTCGACCTTCACGAAGGGCGCACGCGCGAGCTTGGCGAGCCGGCGCGCGATTTCAGTCTTACCCACACCGGTAGGCCCGATCATGATGATGTTGCGAGGCGCGATCTCGTCACGAAGGTCGCTCGTCACGTGTTGCCGGCGCCAGCGGTTACGGAGCGCGATCGCGACGGCACGCTTGGCCTTGTGCTGCCCGATGATGTACCGGTCCAGCTCGCCAACCGTCTCGCGCGGGGTGAAGTTCCCTAGCGTCATGCGCCCATCTCCTCGACGATGATCTCGTTGTTTGTATAGATACAAATCTCTGCGGCGATTTCCAGTGACCGGCGCGCGACCTCGGCGGCGGTCAATTCGCTGTTGCGCAGCAGCGCCCGGGCAGCGGCCAGAGCATACGACCCGCCTGAGCCAATCGCGATCACGCCTTCGTCCGGCTCGATGACATCCCCCGTCCCGCTGATCAGAAGCGTCGACTCCACGTTCATCACCACCAACATCGCTTCGAGCCGCCGAAGATACCGATCGGTTCGCCAGTCCTTGGCAAGCTCGACCGCGGCGCGCTGCAAGCTGCCTCGATGCTCTTTGAGCTTCGCCTCGAACCGGTCGAGAAGCGTGAATGCGTCGGCCGTAGCCCCCGCAAACCCGGCCACCACCTTGCCCTCGGCGATGCGGCGAACCTTCCGGGCCTGGCCTTTCATCACGGTCTGACCGAGGGACACCTGGCCGTCTCCGGCCATGGCGGCTTGGCCGTCTCGGCGTACGGCAACGATGGTCGTGGAGCGAAAAATAGGCGGATCTGGTTGATTCATCTCGGGTCGGAGCAACCTAAGTCGGCCTCTTGGCCTGTCAACCGTCGCCGGCCTTATCCCGCGCAAGCGGGTGAGCGCGGTCGTATACTTCCATCAGCCGGTCGACGCTGACGTGAGTGTACTTCTGCGTTGTCGACAGGCTGGAGTGGCCAAGCAGCTCCTGAATCGAGCGAAGGTCGGCGCCTGCGTCGAGCAGATGCGTGGCGCAAGTGTGACGCATGGCATGGGGATGAAGATCGCCGCGCCCTGCCCCGAGCGTCCCGTGACGCCGGACGATGTTCTGCACTTGCCGAACGCTCAGCCTGCGGCCATTCCGTGACAGCCAGAGCGCATCGGGGTCGCCCTCCTTGGCCTTCTCGAGCAAAGGTCCACGCTCCGGCAGGTACGCTTGAATCGCTTCGACGGCGGACTTGCCGAGAGGAACGATGCGCTCTTTGCCACCCTTTCCGAGCACCCGCACATCCAACTCGGTGAAGTCGCAGTGCTCGAGGTTCATGCCCGCAAGCTCGCTGACGCGCACCCCGGTTCCGTACAGCGTCTCCAGCAGCGCCTGGTCGCGCGCCTTGAGCGGCCTAGCGCGCTTCTCTTCCTTTGGGGGCGCGTCCATCACGCGAAACGCCTGCTCGACCGTCAGGAAACGCGGCAACGATTTCGCGATCTTCGGCGAACGCAATCCCGACGCCGGGTTTTGATCGATGATGCGGCGCTTTAGGAGGAACTTGAAGAAAGAGCGAATGGCGCTCACTTTCTTCTTCATCGTGCTCGCTTGATTCGAGCCAAACAGGCTCGACAGGAACCCCCTCAGCGCCACGATGTCGAGCGCACGCGCGTCTGTCGGCAGCCCCTGGTCGCGAACGTAGTTACCGAAGCTCCGCAAGTCGCGAATGTAGGTCTCGACGGTGCGCGCCGAGCTCCTGCGCTCATCCGCTAGGTATTGAGCGAAGGCGTCGATCTGCTGGTCGAGCGGATCCGTTGCGCTCATCGTTCGACTCTACCACGTCGGTCAGCCACGCCCCGAGATCCTGCAGAGCGCGCTCAGACTGGAGGTCACGGCGCGCACGCTTGTTCAGCCGTCGTCCCTCGATAGGCGGCACCATGCTGAACATCACGTTGGACGGCTGGAAGTCTTCGTTCGGCTCTCGCAGATGCCCGATCATTCCGCCAAGCATCGTCGTCCGTGGCGGAAACGAGAACTCGAGCCCGCGCGCCTCGTGGGCCAGCTTGATCCCAAGCAGCATTCCGCACGCCGCACTCTCGACGTAGCCCTCGACCCCGCTGATCTGTCCGGCCAGATACACGCCTGGCCGTGACGCGAGCGCCAAGTCGTCGTCGAGCACCTTCGGTGAGTCGACGAACGTGTTGCGATGCACGCTCCCTAGTCGTTCAAACTCTGCGTTCTCGAGGCCCGGGATCATGCGAAACACGCGCTTCTGCTCCGGCCAGGTCATGCGCGTTTGAAAGCCGACCATGTTGAATGCCGTGCCCGCTTCGTCTTCCTGGCGCAATTGCACCACCCCTTGCGGCCAACGCCCGGTGCGCGGGTCGGTGAGCCCAACGGGCTTCATGCACCCGAACGATAAGGTCTTGGGACCTCGGGAGGCCAGCACTTCGACGGGAAGGCAGCCCTCGAAATAGCGCACCTTCTCGAACTCACGCGGGGCCACCTTCTCCGCATCGCGAAGAGCCTGTACGAACGCGTCGTACTCTTCTTGAGTGAGAGGACCGTTCACGTAGGCGGCATCCCCGCCCTTGTCGTAGCGGGAAGCTCGAAACGCGCGGTCGAAGTTGATCGAGTCGGCAGACACGATCGGCGCAATCGCGTCGTAGTAAGCCAAGTGCTCGGCTCCGACTGCCGCGGCGATGTCGTCCGCGAGGCCCCCCGACGTGAGCGGGCCCGTCGCGATGACAACGGGCCGCTGCTCCGGAATCCGATCGACCATTTCATTAACCACTTCAATGAGTGGATGCGCCCCAATCCGGCGCGTGATCTCGGCACTGAACTGCTCACGGTCAACGGCAAACGCCCCGCCGGCCGGGACGCGGTGAAGCTCCCCCACCTCCATCACCAGTGAGCCGGCGCAGCGCATCTCTTCCTTGAGAAGCCCGACCGCATTGTGCACGGCAGCGCCTCGAAAGGAGTTCGAGCACACGAGCTCGGCCATTTGGTCCGAGTGCTGAGCGGGCGTGCGCGCCGAAGGCTTCTGCTCGATGAGGCGCACCGACACGCCGCGTTCTGCCAACTGCCAAGCGCACTCGGTGCCGGCGAGGCCCGCACCAATGACGACCACATCTGCCACAGCGCGAACCTTACTCTGCCGCGGACCCAGCCGCAGTCGGCGCCTCTTGCGACTCGCTCTCATCGAGCAACTCGCTAGGGTCGTATGGGCGCTCGAAGTCACAAGTCTCGTTGGCGCACTTGAGCTTGGGGTTCTTCTTGCCACCCATCGCGACAAGGAAATCGCTGCCACAGGTCGGGCACTTTATTCCCACAGGCTTCTGCCACACGCGGAAGTCACACGGCTCTTCAGAGCGATAATTGGTGCACCCGTAGAACGGACGGCCACGGCCCTTGGGCTTGATCGGAACGATGTCGCCCGTCTTGCACTTCGGGCACTTGTACCCGAG
>CALJYC010000092.1 GCA_937984275.1 uncultured bacterium
GGCGTTGCAATGCTGTTCGTCGCCACACTGCTCGGGGCCGTAACACTTCGGAACGCACTCAGCTTGGAAGTTTCGGATGTGCGTCTCGACGGGACAGTCGTCTCTGCACTCGCCTTCGTACGCCACCCGAACGTGCGCGCATCGCGCCTCACATCCGTTGCCATAGGTTCGTCCGTCGACGCCGCACACTGGCGCGTAGATGTCCAGGCACCCGCACCGTTCGCACACCCCTTCGTGCTGCGGGCTTCCCAAGATGCCTTGCTGGCAGATCCACCCTACAGGGCAGTCGTGGTCACTGTCGCAAACACCGTTCTGCGGAATGCACTCGCCTGCCTCGCAAACGTACCCTGGCGCGCAATCGATCAGCGCACACAGGTCAACGCACATGCCCGGCAGCGGGGGCTCGGGGATGCTCGGGTCCATGCCATCGGCGGGCCAAACGTCAAAGCGCCCGCAGTAGTGGCCTGGGGGGCAGTCACCGTCATCGTAGCACTCGCCAGGTTGCGTTTCGGGCAGGATTCTACAGTGGATCTCGAGATCGCCAAAGGGCGTCATCGCGACCAAGCCTTCGAACGAGGTACGTTCGCCGTCGCAGAAGAGCAATCCTTCACCGTCGTAGGCAGCGTCGAAAATGGCCGGCTCGATTAGCTCAAAGGTTGCCGGGAACCACTCGCCGAGCCTCATCATTTCATGCGGCTTGACACCGATGACACCGACGATGCCCGGCACCTGCGGGCTCTCACATTCCGCCTCGAAGCCGTCCTGCCACCGTGGGTCGACACGGCACATGCCTTCGCCAAAGTCTTCCAGGCATTCGACGAGCTCGTGCGTCGGCGTGAAGCCACACTGACCGTTCGGCTGTCGCTCACACGTAGCCTGCTGGTAGCACTCATACACGGGACGCCACTCGCATGTGCTCGCGATGTCCACCCCCTCTTCAACGCAAAGGTGATCACTGCATCCCGCGCGTACGCAGCCTTCCCCGGGCGGCTCTTCGCAGTAGCCTTCATGTCGAATCCCCACACCGGCGCACGCGGCCTCGCACGCGTTGATGTAGTTGCGGCCATCGCCCCCACACACCGGTTCGAACACGCCTGGGCAATTGCAACGAGTAGGACCCGGGATGCACCAGTAGGCGTCCGGATTCGACGGGAAGCTCGCGGGATCGTCGCGGTCGTCTCCACCCTCGCCTGCGGCCCACGGCGGCGGCATGCACGCGTCACCGACAAAGCAATCGTCGGGCGACCCGCAGTGCATCGGTTCGTCGCATCGCCCGCGGTGCTCGACCTCGTGCTCGCCCCGAGCGGCGTCCTCGACGGAGTACGTGTTTCCGTCGTTTCCGCAGACGAACCCCTCCGTCGGGGCAGCACCGTTGGTGCTGGTTTCACCACAGCCAGCAACCGTCACACCGACGGCGCCAAAGACCACACAAGCCAGCCAAAATCGATTCATCGCTTCTCTCCACGCGCGGGGGTTCTCCCCGTTGTATAGGCAACTTTGGTGCCAGCGCGCGCGGCGGAAAACCGCCGTGATTTCAGTGGCCAGAGGATATCCCGTTGTGCCAGCTCGTGCCAGAGCCGCCCAAAGGCGCTGCAAATAGTTCAGGCTTGGCGGGCCAGACGACGCTCCAACCGAGCCACCCTTCGCTCGGCCGCGTCCTCTCCCTCGGCCAAATTCGTGCCCGCCGCGTGCTCGAGCGCGCGCGCGAGGTCCTTGCGCCGATGCTCGTAGAGTTTGCTGAGCGCCAGTCGGACGGCGGCGCGAAGGTCCTCATCATCGGCTGCTCGAAGCGCCTCCAAGAGCGCTCGCTCTTCGTCGTCGACATCGCCCACGCGACGCGCCATTCGCGCATTGAGCATGCACGCCTCGACGGTGCACACCGACTCTCCACCACCTCGCGCGGCCGCATCGGCAAAGGAGCGTGCGCGCGCACGGTCGCCAGTGCGCTCGGCAACCTTTGCGTAGGCCAAGTGGTCACGCGGGTCATCACCACCGTGCACCTGCTCGAAATGATTGACGAGCTCGGCGACGAGCGCCGCCAGGGCGATCAAATCGTTCGCGTTGTGCTCGATCACCTTGGCGATGGGAGACACATCCCCGCCGTCGAGGTAATCGAAGTAGAGCTGTGGAATCAGCGCGCCCGAAACGTCATCCTCGCGGTACATTCCGAGCACCTGGCGCTCGAGCTCCACCAGCCGCACCGACTTCAGTCGCGACCGCAAGACCCGGCGAGCGCAATGCAGCAAGTCGAGATGCGGCGGAAGGACCGGCGCGCGGACACGGTTCAACACGAAACGATTGCGCAAGAGCGGCCAGTCAAACGTCTTGCCGTTGAACGACACCACGCAAGAGCTCTGTTGCACGCGTTCGCGCAGCCAATGGAGCATCGGCGCCTCGCGACCGAGCTCCGGCAGGAAAAGCTGCTGAATCCGCATGGATTGGTCCTCGAACCATCCGATGCCGATCAAGAAAGGCACCGTCCCCGTCCCGCCGGCAAGCCCGGTCGTCTCGGTGTCGAAGAACAACGCTCGCTGGAGGTCGACGCCTTCGAGCGTTGGGTCCAAGGCCAGTTGCGCGAGACGTTCCGTCGACACGTGCAGGGCCCTCGCAATCGGCGCCTGCCCGTGGTGATGATGAGGCTCGAGGTACTCGTCGATGAGGTGCAGCTCACCGTGCTCGGTGTCGCGCCTCTGCCCCGGCAGCGCGCCTCGAACGCTCGCAACATCGAGCTGCCGTGGGGTCGTTTGCGCCAATCGCGCCAGGCTTCGTTTGATCGACATCAGCCCTCAGTGGGTGGCGCTCACGCCAACGGCATCCAGCAATCCAAGGACCAATCGCTTGCGCGCAGCTTCGGGCTCGTCGTCATTGGACGCATCTGGACCGATGCAGCCAGGGCAGCCTTGGTCGCACTCGCAGCCCTCGACCAGATGCCGCGCACGACGCAGCAACTCCTCGCGCTCTTCGAACAGCCGCGACGCCAGGCCGATCCCGCCCGCAACCGTGTCGTAGAGGAAGATCGTCGGGTCGAAGCCCGGGCCTTGACCCTTGCCAGGCGGCGCCTCGTCTTCGTTCCGGCTTCCGAGTGTGCGGCCGAGGTCGCGCGGGTCGATCATGAGCCCCACGGCGCCCACTACGTGCATCGCCTTGGAAAGCGCGCGCAACGCATCGACGACGACCGCGCGCGGTTCGGGCTGGCTCTGCACGAAATCCTCAGGGAACGTGAGCCAAAACGCGGTCGTGTGCTTCTGCATCTCAGGAAGGTGCACCTCGCCGTAGCCGACATTCTCGTGGGTATGGAACTTGATCTTCTTGTACCCGACGACCTTCTCGATGACGCTCACGTCGCCAAGGCCAGCATCGAGCGGCACCTCTCCGATCTCGACGGTGGCGCCTTGGTCCTGCTCGAGAACCGTGACCTTGCTGTGCGTCATCGCGGTGGTGTAGTAGTCGGGCTTCACGCGGCGCACAAACGCCTTGTGGTTGTCGAAGTCGAGGCGCTCGACTTGATACTGACCGCCCTCGTGCTGATAGATCGCTTGCTCGTGCAGCATCGTGTGGGTGCTGCGCCAGTCCATCTCCGCGATGGTGCGATCCCCGTCGAGGTCGATGATGACGAAGTTATCCCAGCTCGCGCTCCGAAGCGAGACGTTGTTGGCGGGGTAGCTGTCCGAAGCCCAGTGATAGACCGAACCCGCAGCCGTAGA
>CALJYC010000093.1 GCA_937984275.1 uncultured bacterium
AATATACTCGCCGGCCCGCTCGTGGAGCTTGCCGGATCCATCTCGGAGCGCGTGAGAGCCGGCGGCAGATTGGCATTGTCGGGCATACTATCGGAACAGGCGGCTGAGGTGATCGACGCCTACGCGCCCTGGGTGGACCTCGATGAACCGGAGTTCCGCCGGCAAGACGGCCAGACGTGGGTCCGACTGACAGGCAGGAAAAGGCACAGCTAGACATGTACACACAGTGTCCCGAATGTGGCACCGCGTTTCGCGTAACCGCCGAGGTTCTCAGGCAGGCGGCCGGCAAGGTGCGCTGTGGCGGCTGCGGCAGCGCATTCAATGCGCTCGACTTCCTGTCCGAGCAGAGACCGGTCGCCCCCACGCCGCCGCCACCCGAAGAAGAACCGGCGGAAATGGCGCCTGAGCCTCCCCGGCTCGAGGCGGACGAACCGCCGGAGACGATTTCCCCCGAACGCAGTGCCGCGCTACTCAAGACGCTCGATGAACTCGCGGGTTCCGATATCCGTATCGAGGATACAGGCATCGAATGGCGGGTCCTCGACGAAGACGACGGTGAGGATGACGAAACCGCCGGGGACGCCGCAACCGATGACGATGAACTGGCAGACGACACCGGCTCAATGCGCTGGTTCATAGACGAATCGCCGACGCCGGTCGATGAACAGCTCTCGGCCGAGCCGGGCGACGTCGATGCCCCGGAAATTTTCGAGCCCGCGAAATCGGCTGCAGGAACCGAGGAAATGCGTTTCGACGACGATACGCCGCTCCCCGAAGACTTCGACTTTAATACCGAGCCTGCGGAATCCGGTTCGACGCCTGCCATGGAAGTTCGCGAAGATCCGATGGGCCTCGACACCGCCGAGGTCGACCTTGAGATCGGTGAGCCCGAAGATTGGGAGGATCTGCTCGGCGAAGTCGACGAAGTGGACGAAGATGATCTCGAGATGACCGAAGCGATCATCGCAGGACCCGATGAGAATGACGGGGCCGATACCGAGGAGGAAGAACCCCTCCCCGACGTGGACACCCAATTTGCGACGCAAGCGGAAGCAATGGGCATCGACTTGAGCGGTGTGCACGCAAAGGCTGAAGAACCCGAGGATGAGGACGTCGAGGAATCGACAATCGATGATGATCTCGTCGCGGCCGCATTCGAAGCTGAAGCAAAACTCCGCGAAGATGACGAGCGCGCCGAAACGATCGTCGCCGCCGAAGAAGACACGGAGGACGCCGACGAAGAAGACTTCGCGGATCTCGAGCTCGACGTCGAAGCGCTGGACGACCTCATCGAGGCACGGGACAGGGAGCTGGTCGGGAGCACTGAAGATGACGCGAGACTGGCTGCGGAGTTAGGTCTTTACGAAGAGGGCGAAGCGGAAGACGACGAAACAGTAGAAGACGAAGCCGAACATGTCGTGCCGCCGATGACCGAGGAAGAGCAGACCATCAACATGATGATCGATCAGGATCTGCTCGCCATCGCGATCGAAGACGAAGACGGGTTCGCGTCCACGATCGTTCAGAAGCAACCGTCAGAACCCGGCGAGTCCTCGGAAGACCAGGACGAAGAAGAAGCGGAGAGCAGGTCGCAAAGAGACGCTGCCAAAGAGCACAATCCGCTGGTCGAGACAATCATCATGGAAGGCGAGTTTGTTCGCGATGCATTCGAGGAGGAACGACTCGAAGCGGAACGGCAGAAAGCCGCGGAATCAGAGCAGGAGCAGGGCTCGGAGTCGGGGACCGGCAAGAACGGGAAAGACCAGAAGCCCGAAACGAGAGAGCCCATCAACTATCGGATGGTTGCCGGAATTGCCGCGCTCGCCGTGCTGCTTGCGGCACAGTTCGTGCACCAATCGCGGGAGTCGCTTGCGGTTTACCCGGCTTTCAACGACAGCGTCGGATCGGTTTACCGAATGTTGGGGAAACCGGTTACACCCGCATGGGACGTCGCAGGCTGGCGTTTCGAGGCAACCAAAGGCAGCACTGACGAAAGCGACGAGGTACTGACGATTTATTCGCGTATCGGCAACAAGTCGGGTGAGGCATTGCCGTACCCCCTGATCAACGTATCGCTGACCGACCGGTTCGAAGACATAATCGGCAGCAAGGTACTGGAGCCCGGCGATTATCTGGCCGAGAACCTCGACACGCGTGAGGCGGTGGCGCCCGGCGATACTTTTAGTGCCGTGATATCGATCGACGCACCTGACGCGAACGCGACCGGCTTCAAGCTGAACGTCTGCTACCGGCAGCCGGGCGGTCGGCTCCGCTGCGCGATCGACGACTTCAGGTAGGCTCTCGGCCGCGTGCGCGATCGCTGCCCGGTCGCGCTTCGAGAAGCGCCCCTGCGGCCACGACCAGTCGCGATACAATCCCCGCATGGACCGTCCCGCCCTGACAATCGGACCCTACGAACTCGACAGCCCGTTCGTTCTCGCGCCCATGGCCGGCGTCACGGACAAACCGTTCCGCAAGCTCTGCAGGTACTTCGGTGCTGGCATGACCACCTCCGAGATGACTACGGCCGACACGAGCCTGTGGCAAACCCCCAAATCCCGCCACCGGCTCGATCTCGATCTCGACGCCGAGCCGGTCGCGGTGCAGATCGCGGGATCCGAGCCCGGGCAGTTGGCGCTCGCGGCACGTGCCTGCGTCGATCGCGGCGCACAGATTATCGACATCAACATGGGGTGTCCCGCCAAGAAGGTCTGCAAGAAACAGGCCGGGTCGGCACTCATGAAAGACGAGACCCTCGTCGCGCGCATCCTCGAGGCGGTCGTCGCGGCGGTCGACGTACCGGTAACGCTGAAGATGCGAACCGGCTGGGACCCGGAACATCGCAACGGTCCGCAAATAGCCCGCATTGCACAAGACAGCGGCATCCGCTCGCTCGCGATCCACGGCCGCACGCGCGCATGTCGATACCACGGTGAGGCCGAATACGAGACCATTGCGCGCATCAAACAACGGGTTTCAATACCCGTTATTGCCAACGGCGACCTGACCACTTCCGAGAAGTCGCTTGAAGTTCTACGCCTAACTAATGCTGACGGCTTGATGATCGGCCGGGGCGCGCAGGGACGTCCCTGGATATTTCGTGAACTCAATTCTTATCTCAAAAACGGTACACAGAAAGCGCCGCTGGATAAAAACGAATTGCGTGCTATCATGCTCGGCCACCTGGATGAATTGCACCGTTTTTACGGCGAAAAGAGAGGCGTTCGGGTGGCTCGAAAGCACTTGGCCTGGTACTGCGACAAGCTCGCGAATGCAGACGAGTTTCGTTATCAGGCAGTGCGCGTCAACAGCGCTTCTGAACAATTGCGTCTGACCAAAGAGTACTTCGAT
>CALJYC010000094.1 GCA_937984275.1 uncultured bacterium
GTGGCGTTGGACCTCGAGGATGTGGCCCGCGTGCCCGAGGCGGCGCAGCGCGCTATCGATGCGTTTGGATCCGTCGATGGCCTGGTGAACTGCGCCGGCATCGCAAGCTATGAGCCGGTTGGCGGCATCGGCCTCGATTCGGTCGAGGCTCAGGTTCGCGTCAACCTCGTCGCGCCCCTTCTGTTGTCGCAGGCGGTCGCGGAGCATCTACGCGGACGGGGAGGGGCCATCGTCAACGTCTCGAGCACGCTGTCGGAGCGCGTGGCACAGGACACAGTGGTGTACGCGGCCACCAAGGCGGCTCTCAATACCCTCACGAAGGGCCTGGCTCTCGAGCTTGCGCCGGCCGGGGTGCGGGTGAATGCCGTGTTGCCGGGCGGAGTGGAGACGGACATGCTGCGCACGCCGCGCCTGCGTCCAGGCGAGTCTCTCAGCGGGGCAGAGCTCGAGCAGCGCGTCGAATCTCAGCTTGCAGCGCTTGCCGCCTTGCACCCGCTCGGACGGCTCGGAAAACCCGAGGAAGTCGCCGCGGTCATCATCAACGTGCTCGACCAAACTTGGCAGACCGGAAGCCTGGTCACCATCGATGGAGGCCTGTCGCTCGCCTAGGCTTGAAGGGTCGGGTGTTTTCACACACACTCCGCCGAACGTGGCTCGAACCCAGAAGGTCGTACTCGATGCGGACGCTATCCAACGGAGCATTCGACGTATCGCTGTTGCGATCCTGGAAGCCACGGCGGGCATCGAAGACCTGACCTTGGTGGGGATTCGTCGCGGCGGGGTCGCCCTGTCGAAGCGCATCGCCGACGAGATCGCGAAGGTCGAGGGAAGGCCGCCGCCGGTGGGGACAGTGGATATCTCGCTCTACCGTGACGATGCGGCCACGGCGCTCCCCAATCCCAAGATCGGGCCGAGTGACATCCCGTTCGAGGTGAGCGGCCGTCATGTCGTGCTCATCGACGACGTGCTCCATACGGGACGGACCGTCCGTGCCGCCATCGAGTGTCTGCAGGACCATGGGCGCCCGGCGCGGATTTGGCTTGCGGCGCTTTGCGACCGCGGAGGGCGCGAGCTTCCCATCGCGCCGGACTTCGTTGGCCGTGCCATCGAAATGGACCCGGGCGCGCGCCTCGACGTGTGGGTCGACGCGGCTGGCCCGGATCGCGCGGTGCTCACGGAGGGGGAGTGATGGACGCGTTTCCGCACCGCAGCCTCCTCGACATCGAAGGCCTGACACGCACCGATGTCGAGCGCATCCTCGACACGGCGGAGGCGTTCCTTCAGGTGTCGCGCAGGCCGGTGCGCAAGGTGCCGACGCTTCGTGGCAAGACGGTGATCAACCTGTTTTACGAGGCATCCACACGAACCCGGACATCATTCGAGCTCGCGGGCAAGAGGCTCAGCGCCGACGTCATCAACATGAGCGTGTCCGCGTCCAGCGTGAAGAAGGGCGAGACCCTGCAGGACACGTGTAGGACACTCGAGGCGATGCATCCGGATGTGATCGTCATCCGACACGATGCTTCGGGCGCTCCGAGCTATGTCGCCTCCAAGATCGGCTGCAGCGTCATCAACGCCGGCGACGGGATGCACGCGCATCCGACGCAGGCACTGCTCGACGCGTTCACCATCCGGCGCGAGAAGGGAACGCTCGACAATCTGGTCGTCACCATCGTCGGCGACATCGCCCACTCGCGCGTCGCACGGTCCAACGCGCATCTGCTGAAGCTGTTTGGGTGTGAGGTCCGAGTCGTCGGCCCGCGGACATTGCTTCCAGCCGCAGTCGACTCTCTCGGCGTGCGGGTGTTCGACCGGCTCGAGGAAGCGCTCGAAGGCGCCGACGTCGTGATGGTCCTGCGCATTCAGCGAGAGCGTCTTGCAGGCGCGCTCCTGCCGAGCCTTCGCGAATACGCGCGCACGTTTGGGATCGGCCCCAGCACCATTGCGTACGCAAAGCCAGACGCAATCGTCATGCATCCGGGCCCGATGAACCGCGGCATCGAGATCGAGAACGTCATTGCCGACGGCGAACGCAGTGTGGTTCTCGAGCAGGTCGAAGCCGGCGTCGCCGTTCGCATGGCGCTCCTCTATCTCTTGGCCGGTGAATCGAACGAAGCGCCGGCGGTAGGCGAGGCCGATTGACGGGCGTTCGGACAGGCCTCGACCGCATTGCCGATGGTGATTCGGACGCGGTTCGCCTAGTTGCGGGACGAAACGTCGGGTTGCTGGCACATGCGGCCAGCGTCGATCGGTCGCTGCGCTCGGCGGCGTCGGTCCTCGGGCAGGCAGGGGCTCGTGTTTGCGCACTCTTTGGGCCAGAGCATGGGTTTGCAGGTGCCGCGCAAGACATGGTTGGGGTTGGGACCAGCGATAGGACCGAGATTCCAGTCTATTCGCTCTACGGAGACGACGCGGAGGACTTGAGCCCGAAGCCGGAGTGGTTGCGTGACTTGGATGCGATCGTCATCGACCTGCAAGACGTGGGATCACGCTACTACACCTACGTGTGGACCGCCGCGCTCACGATGAAAGTCGCGGCGGCGGTTGGGACAGACGTGGTGGTTCTCGATCGGCCGAACCCTCTCGGTGGCGCGCGCGTCGAGGGCGCCCCTCAGCGCGAAGCGTATCTCTCGTTTGTGGGGTTGTATCCGGTTGCCGTGCGGCACGGGCTGACGATTGCAGAGCTCATGCACTGGGTCTGTGATCGGGAGCACATCGACCGCAACGTGTTGCACGTCGTCTCCATGGATGGATGGACGCGTTCGATGGAGTGGAGGGACACCGCGCTTCCCTGGGTGATGCCGTCGCCCAACATGCCGACGGTCGACACCGCGTTGGTATATCCGGGCGGATGCCTGGTCGAGGGCACCAAGCTCTCGGAAGGGCGAGGGACCACGAGGCCATTCGAGCTCTGGGGAGCCCCCGGTCTGGACACTGGCCCGGCGTTGGAGCTCGATCTCCATGGCGTCACGCTGCGGCCCGTCGAGTTCACACCCACATTTCACAAGCACGCGGGCCAACGCTGCACCGGGGTGCAAGTGCACGTCACCGACCCCTGGGTCTTCCGGCCTTACGAGACGTATCTCCGAATGCTCGCCGCGGTGCTCCCCTCGCTGCCGGCTGAAGAGCGCTGGCGGACCGATGCGTATGAGTTCGTGTCCGACCGCCCCGCGATCGACCTGCTCACTGGTGGTCCCGAATTTCGCACCGCGGTCGAAGAGGGGGCATCGCTCGACGATGTGCTCGCACGAGAAGCACGTGGTGCAGCCCGGTTCGACGATGAACGCCGGGCAGCGTGGCTCTACGAGAAGTGACGAAAGCCGGTTCGGGCGATGTCGATCGCTTGACCGGCTTCGTCGATGACCCGAACGCCGGATCCTTCGGTGATTTCCCCGATCTTCGTTCCGAGCGCGTCGGCCTCAGCGGATTCGGGGGCGGTGAACATCAGCTCGTAATCTTCGCCGCCGGTGAGCGCGAGCACAACCGGATCGAGGCCGAGGGCTTCGCATGTCGCCCGGTAGCCAGGTGCGGCCGGGATTGCGTTGGCGCGCAAGGTCGCGCCCACGCCCGAGGCGGTGCATACGTGTTGTAGGTCTTGCAGGCAGCCATCCGAGACATCGACCGCCGCGGTCGCGAAGCCGGCAAGTGCCTTTGCAGCGTGACCGTTTGTCGGCGGCCGTCTCCAGCGCTCGACGAAGCTCGTAGCGCGATCGAGATCGACTGCACCGGCCTGCAGGAGGGCGAGTCCGAGGGCGGCGGAGCCTAGCGTTCCCGTCACATACACGGAGTCACCGGGCTGCGCGCCATTGCGGGTCACCGACTCGGCGATGGGCAAGCCAAACACAGTGGTCGTCACCGACAGCGATGGACCCTGGCTCAGGTTGCCGCCGACGACTCGCGCTCCCGTGCTGCGCGCGGCTTCGGCGAGGCCGTCGATCAACTCGCGAAACTCTTCGTCGGGGAAGTCTGCGGGGAGGGTGAGGGCAATGACGGAGGCGCTCGGCATCGCCGCCATCGCCCAAACGTCACTCGCGGCGGCGACCATCGCGCGGTACCCCAGGTTTCGGGAGGAGATTAAGTCACGCCGGAAGTGGACGCCTTCGACCTGGGTGTCGACCGTGATGATGGTTGGCCGGTTGCCAAAGTCGATCACCGCGGCGTCGTCCCCGATGCCGACGACTACTTTCTTCGAGTTGGCGTCGAGGTCGAAGCGGGTTTTCAGCCATTCGATCTTGGCGAACTCGTCATGCATTGTCGTCGGCTGCCGGGAGCTTCACGGTGAAGATTGTGCCCTCGCCGGGCGTGCTCGTCACTTCGATCGTGCCCTCGTGTCCGTCGACCAGCTGTTTCACGATCGACAGACCCAAGCCAGCGCCGCCGTGGACACGCGTGGTCCCGGCGTCGACCTGATAGAAGGCGTCGAAAATCTTGCGAAGA
>CALJYC010000095.1 GCA_937984275.1 uncultured bacterium
CACCACTTGGCTGACGCTCGCTGGCTGTGACTCGAGCTCCGAGCCGGCCATCACCTGTGCGACGGACATCAGCGTGGGGGAGGTTCAACCCTTCGCGATGCCGACGCCGTCACGCACGGAGGGCATCACCTTCGACGCCTCCGGCAAGTTATTCGTATCCTCTCTGCCGAACGAGGGCGACAACCAGCTTCTCGAGCTCGCGACCAACGATGCTTGGGAGGTGGCTGCCGAAGCGGAGTCGATCCTCGGTCTCGCAAGTCATCGGACCGGCATCATTGCGGCGGGCATTGAAACCGGAGAGCTCCTGTTGATCGATCCTGCGACGGGCGTGGTCGATGTACTTGCGGCAGATCTCGGCGCCCCCAACTTCGTGGTCGTCACACCCTGGGATACCATCTTGGTTTCGGACGACACCATGGGGACCTCTACGATTCGAGAGGTCACCTTTGACGGAAACGTTTCGGTTTGGGTCGAGGGCGTGCCCACCCCGAACGGGATGGTGTTCTCATTGGATGAGAGAACGCTCTACGTCGCCGCGACGTTCGAGGACGTCGGGCTGTGGCGGGTACCGGTGTCCGCAGATGGAAAGGCCGGCGCGCCTCAAAAATGGGTCGTCTTCGACGACCAGACATGGCCGGACGGCGTGGCGATCGATAGCGAGGGCAATGTCTACGTAGCTCTCAACGGCGCGGGGAAAATTGCGCAGGTGACCCCGGATGGTACCGACTCCACCATTGCCGAAGGCCTTGGAAACGTCGCGAGCCTGGCCTTCGGTCGAGGCGAGTTCGATCACTGCTCGATCTACGCGACCGACTTGTTTGACACCCAACTAAGGCGCGTCGGCATCGGAATCCTCGGAACCGAGCGATAGGCGCCCGACTCGGGTAAGGGGCTCACTCCCTCGAACGACGCGGGGATGACGGGGGTGCGCTCCGGCGGGCGGCAGCGCGGATCCCGCCTCGTGTGTAGCGGCCAATCAATGAGCGCCATTCCATGACGACCCCGCCACCGGTCTCCTGGTGCCGCTCTTGAAACGCAGCGATGAAGTCGAGGCACGCATGGTCGACGAAATCGAGCTCGTCGAAATGCATGTGAAGCTCGCTCCCCGGCGGGATCTCCTCGAGCGCCCCCGCCAGTAGAGGGAGCGCGACAAACGTAGCTGCGCCGTGAAGATGAAGCTCGATGCGATCATCGGAGTCGATGCGCTCGATGTCGAGATGGGCCAACGAGTAGACCAGCTTGGCCGTCGAAAGCGCGAGCCCGATGATGATACCGGTCAGCAGGTCGATCGCGACGATGCCGATGATGGTCGCCAGGTAGATCCCGAACACACCGCGACCGTAGTCCAAGAGCTTTCGCGGTGTGGAAACCTGAACCAAACGAAACCCGACGTAGATCAGGATCGCTGCCAGAGCTGACTCCGGAACCAAACCGAGGAGCCCGGGCAGGAGCGCCGCAAAGAGGAATACCCACGTCGCCTGCATGATCGCCGACCAATGGGTTTGAGCGCCCGCCTCGACGTTGGCCGTGCTCCGGCTGATCACGCCTGTAACGGGGAGCGCCCCCAAAACGCCACACGCCATGTTTCCGATGCCCTGCGCAGCGAGCTCGAGGTCATAGTCGGTGCGGTCGCCCGGGTGCATGCGGGAGACCGCGGTCGCGCACAGGAGCGTCTCGGCGCTGGCGACGAACGCAAGGGCCACGCCGCCGACTAGGATGTCGCTGTCCATGAGCTTCGACAGAGAATCGATAGTCGGCAGGGTGATGTAAGAGACGAGCGAGTCCTTCACGACGACATAGTCGATCGGCAACCGGAGCACGGCGGCGGCGAGCGTCGCGACCAGAACACCGGCAAGGGCACCGGGAAAGACATGCAGTTTTGCCGGGCGGAAGCGATCCCAAAGCATGATCGTGAGCAGGGTGGCGAGGCCGATCGACGCGGCGATGTAATGGGTGCGCTCGTCTCCGGTCGCGAGCGCCTTTAGAAAGCCGGCGGGAATCTGGTAGATGTTGTAGAGGACGGTGCCTTCGATGTCGTCGTCGATCATCACATGGAACTGCTTGGCCATGATGATGATGCCGATACCGGCCAGCATGCCGCGGATCACCGCCGGGGAGACCGCACGGAAATAGGTCCCGAACTTCAAGAAGCCGGCGAGCGCCTGAATCAGACCTGCGAGCATGACGATGACCGCAATGCTCGTGATGCCATACGGGTCTTCGTCGGTGCGGAAGGCGACCACCCACTCGTGCACGAGCACGCTCAGCCCCGCCGACGGCCCCGAGATCTGAAGCGGTGCACCGCCGAGGAAGCCAACTACCGCCCCTCCCACGGCCGCCGTGATCAAGCCGAGTGAGGCCGGCATTCCCGACGCGCGGGCAATGCCCATCGACAAAGGGAGGGCGATCAGAAACACCACGACCGAGGGCGGCAAGTCTTTGACTATGGTCCTGACTTTGCCGTTCAACTCAGCTCCCCCTGGCTCCGTTGCTGTTCAGGAGGCCGCAAGAGGGACCTTGTACCACGAGAGTTGCCGCCCGTCCCACGCTGCTCCCGGCCCGAATTCGATGACCGCACTCGACCGGTGGATTCAATGCCGACGAGGTGAAGAGCTCAAGACGTCGGCAGCGCCGCAATCGCGGCGATGATCGTAATCAAGCCCGTGACGCCCCAGATGGACAGGAAAGCAAGGGCGACCTTCACGCCCTTCGAGGTGCCTATCCGCAAGCCGCGGCGCAGCATGACGACTCGCGTAAGGATTCCGCGACCGGCGAAGTAGACGTACATGCCCCCGCCGACGAGCCCGAGGTACGCCCACGCGGGATGGTCGATGATGAGCAGCACCCCTGCCGCGAGCAGCGTCCATAGCGTGAGGAAGTCCCAGAGTGCTTCGCCGCGAACATCGGCCCAGAACGTGGGTTCTACGTCGGCCTCCATCTCCGAGAGGCCCAGCCTCGCGCCCGTCGTGGGAGCAAAGCACACGATTGTTTGCCCTGCCCAGCACAACAGCGACGAAGCCACGAGGGCGATACCCCAGAAGATCTGCATGGTGCTTGCTCGTTTCGGATTCTCGAGTTGGAACAGATCGACCTCGTATCTGTCAACCTCTAGTTGAGGGCTTGATTCGAGCGAACCACCGAGGTTACCGTCGAGCAGAATCGGAGGTGGAGCATGCGGTGGCGCTACTATCTTTTAATCATAGGCAGCGCACTTGCTCTCACTGGCGGCAACTGCAGCGAAAGCGGGGTTCTACCCTGCACGAGCGACGCCGACTGCGTGGAGACTTGCGCTGCCGAGTGCGAAAGGCGCGGCGAAGAGCTCCTGTCGTCGGTGTGCGGCGACAACACGGCTTGCCAATGTAGCTGTTCGTCTTCAGGGACGGGCGGTGCTGGTGGGGGCGACGCGGGTGTAGGGGGCGGCGGCGGTTCCCCCTAGGGGCCGTCCGCCATTGAGGTAGTCTCCGAGGCCAAATGCACAGCGGGAACATTACGACTACGGTGATGCTCCTTTTCATCGCGTTGGTTGCGTCGGGTTGCAGCAAGAACAGGACGGGCAGGGGCCCCGAGATCGGCGGTGCGGACAAGGGGTGTTTCGTCTACACGACCAACGACGACGAGTTCAACTACGTTAGTCAGCAGGCCAAGGTGGAAGCCACGTGGTACGACGAGTGGACGTCCCGTCACGGCGAGACGCTTCCAGACTCATTGTCCGCACCCGACATTTGGCAGCATCCGAAATTGTCCACGCGCTACGCGGCGACGATGCACGAGAACAGCGGGGCAACGGACGTGAGCGTGGAGCCGGGCCCCATCCCGGTGAACCCGCGCGTGGAGTATTTCCATGTTCTCGAGAAGGGGACGCGACTCTCCGGGATGTCGCCGTTCTATACTTTCTTGGATGACCAGACCGTCGTGACCATTTCGTTTGGTCGAGATGCGGCCACCCTCCTCGTCGTCGACGTCTCCGGGCAGGCGCGCGTGCTGGACCACGTCTCGATTCCCGGGCGGGGCAGCACGGCGCTCGAGCTGGTCAGCAAGAGGGCGCGCTTGGAGATCTTTCGAGATACCTCGGGGGGTGCGTACTCATATCTGGATTCGCGTGGCAACGTCTACGTACCCGGCGCGGACAACACGTTGATCGGCGTACCCATCCGCGACCGCAAGATTGAGCGTGACCGGATGATTCTCGTGGACCTCGCCCGAGAGGTTGAGCAGGGCACCTGGGTCAGCGACACGATGGAACGGAGTGACAACGTGCTGACGGCCCTCATGCCCGACGCACAGGGCAAGGTTTGGTTCACTTCCAAGTTCGGGATCATCGGCGTCATCGACGTGGACTACTCGGGGAATTGCCCACGGATCTACACGACGGCAGTCGGCTACTTCGCATTGCGTCAGAAACTGGAGGAGCATCTGGGCGCGGTTCCCAAAGGAATCGATGATCTCCTTCTGCGCGTCGAAGAAGCCAAGAAATCCGGCGACGCCGAAGATCTCGATGCGCTACGCAGCGAAGGGCGGCGGCGGGTCAAGCTCGAGGGCCAAGAGTTCGAACAGATCCAGAACTCGTTCTCAGTGGGCCCCGACGGGGTCTACATCGTCACTAACATGGCCCTCTACAAGTTTCGCTTCAACGACGAGAAGAAGCGCATCGAGTTGGATCCGGACTGGGAGCCCACGTTCGCGGAAGGCGATCTGGTCTATGAGAACGATCGCAAGATCAAGCCGGGACACCTCAACAACGGAAGCGGCACGACGCCGACCTTGGTCGGGGATCAGTTCGTGGCGATCGTCGATAACGCGCCGAAACAGGTCAACCTGCTCGTGTATCGCCAGGATAACGGCAAGTTGGTGAGCCGCTTGCCGCTGTTCGAGCCCGGGAGCGCCGCCGTCGAAAACTCGGTGGTGTCGTATGGTGACCATCTGATCGTCGGCAACACCTACGGGTACACGGATCCCTTCAACGAGAATCCAACCGCCGGCGGCATCATGCGGTTCGACTATGACGAAGCGACTGGAGGCTTTGTGCATGCCGAAAATTGGCCGGCGGTCGGCCACTTTGACGGAAAAACCGCAACGCCAAAGTTGTCGACGCCGCACGGGCTCCTGTACGTCTACCACCGGGACCTCACGGCCGAGGGCCACCACGACTGGCAGCTGACGGCTGTCGATTTTCGTACGGGCTGGCCCGTGTTCAGCATCAAGGGCTACTTCGAGGGCAAAGACTTCAACGACAATGTGTCGGGGCTCGTGAAGCGGATCACGCTCGGAAAGAAATTCTACGGCAGGAAGGTGTTCAACAACATCTGGGGGACCTTCTCGTTCGGCCCGGACAACAGCATCTTCATCGGTACCTACCGCGGCTACGTTCGGTTTTCATCCGACCCAGAGTTGCCAGCCACGCCGTAGATCAATTCCATATCGGGTTCCTCCGTCCAGTAGTAGTGGACCCAGATGTAGGCGTGTTGAAACAGCGCAGCGGCAAGAGCGGCTAGGGAGCCGGTGAGGAGCGCTATGCCCCACAAGCCCAAGAAAACCAGCGCGTACATGGCGTTCGACGTCCAGGCGAATGCGCCTTCACGGACCATGGGCATGTCCCGGTATCGTTGGCGGAAGTGGTCGGCACCCAAGGCGCGGTCGATACCGAAGTAGCGGCCGACCGAATACCCCGCGTAGATGGCCGGGATCAGGAGCGCGCTTCCCGCAGCGAGCTCAAACCATCGGGGTAAATCAGCGGTGCCCATGTCCGCGACGGCTAGCCCCGAGATCAAGAGCGGGCGAGCAAATAGAAGGGGCATGAACACGATGCCCCATACGACCATGTCGGCTCTGCCAAACAGTCGCGTGAGGATCGACCAGCCGAGTTGGGCGCGAAAAATGAAAGCGACGATTACTTGATGAACGATCGCGGCCACGACGGAAGCCCAGAACCATTCCGTGTCGGAGATCCCTAACCACTCGCCGTCGCCCAACGCTGGTGCCGCGAAAGCCCAACAGATGGGCACTAGGAACACGAGCCCCAGCAGATGAAGCCCCTGGCGATGGAACAGAAACTCGAGGGTGCCGGCCTCGGGGATGCTGGCGTACTCTGCGGTCGTCTTCATAGGCTAGCTCTCCCTGGGCGTGTTGCGCACTTCGATAATCTCGCCAGTCACCTCGCCCTTGGGGCGCCGCACCGTGATCTCATCGCCCACCTGTCGAGACAGGAGGGACTTGCCCACTGGCGAGTTCATGCTGATCCACTTCTTGTCTGCGTCGATCTCGTCTGGGCCGACGACGCGGTACGTTTGAGTGTTGCCGTCCTCGTCTTCGATTGTGACCCAGCTCCCGAAGTACACCCGCCCGTCGTCGGGGGGCCTCTCGTCCACGATAGTTAGAACCTTCAGTCGTTGTCCCAAGAAACGAAGCCGTCGATCGATCGCAGCGAGACGCTGCTTGCTGTACTGGTACTCCGCGTTCTCCGAACGGTCGCCTTCGGCTGCGGCGACTTGGACGGCCTTGGCCATCTTTGGGCGATCGACGTTCCACAGTCGGTCCGCCTCCTCCTCGAAGCGGCGATACCCCTCGGGGGTGACATAGCCGGGTTCCCCCGAGGTATCCGGTCGTGTGCGTCGTCGCGTCATGCTGCTAGCGACGACGCTACTGCAACGAAAAGAGCCCTGCCAGTGGCCCAGCTGGCGCGGGGCGCCGAAAGGAGCCAAGAGAGCGTTGCGCGTCGGCAACCCTGGCCCGCCGAGAGTATCGATGCTCAGGTACGCTGCCGACATCCGCACATTGATCTACATGGCCATCACGACGGCATTGCTCGTCGTCCAATGGAGCCGTGACTCGTTCAGCCCTGTGCTGTTCACCGCGTGTCTGTTCATGGCTGTCTCCGTTTCGGTAATCGCCCACAACCACAATCACCTGACGATCTGGAAGTCCAAGAGTCTCAACGCGCTCACGGACTATTGGCTGACGTTGTTCTACGGATTCCCTCCTTTCGGTTGGATCCCTACGCACAACCAGAACCACCACAAGTTTAACAATCGTGAGGGCGACTACACGATCACGTATCGCTATACGGAGAACACCAATCTATTCTCGCTGCTTGCCTACCCGACGGTGAGTGGGTTTCACCAGCTGAAGCCGATTCGCGACTACCTCCAGAAACAGTACCGCACCAACCGACATCGCTTTTGGTTCTGCATCTCGCAGTACGTGTTACTGGTGGGCTTTCTCGTGGCCGCGTTCGTAGTCGATTGGAAAAAGGCGCTTCTGTACATCTTCATTCCGCAGCAGGTCTCGCTGTACGCGGTATTGATCTTCAACTACGTGCAGCACGTACACACTGACGAGGAGTCGCCCGTCAACCACTCCCGGAACATCGTCGGCCCGGTGATGAACTGGTTCCTGTTCAACAACGGCCTGCACACCGTGCACCACGACCATCCGGGGCTTCATTGGAGCAAGGCCCGAGCGGCACATGCGAAGATCGCAGACAAGATCGACCCGCGGCTCAACGAGCCGAGCTTTTGGTGGTTCATGATCCGCGTTTACATCCTCGGACCATTCAGCCAGAAGGCGCGCAGCTCCTCGATGCGCCTCGAGCGCATGGCCCAATCGCGCCTTGACATCTGAGCGATTTCTCATAAACAGTCAGCTCTGATTGTTTCTGAAGTCGAGGGATTATGAGCAAAGAACTCCGGTTTGATGGGCGTGTCGCGATCGTCACGGGGGCTGGGCAGGGGCTCGGCCGTTCACATGCGCTTTTGCTGGCCTCGCGCGGGGCGAAGGTTGTCGTCAACGACCTCGGTGGCTCCACCGCTGGCGAAGGCAGGTCCTCCGAATCCGCTGACCTGGTGGTCGAGGAGATCAAGCAGGCCGGTGGTGAGGCTGTCGCCAACTACGATTCGGTCGAGGATGGCGATGCGATCGTGCGGACGGCGATGGACGCATGGGGCCGCGTCGACATCGTGATCAACAACGCTGGAATCCTTCGCGACAAGTCGTTCAAGAACATGACCGACGCTGACTGGGACATCATTTTCCGCGTTCACAACTACGGCGCGTACAAGGTCACCAAAGCAGCCTGGCCAATCATGAACGAGCAAGGTTATGGCCGGGTGCTCTTCACGACGTCATCGGCAGGCATCTATGGGAACTTCGGGCAAACCAACTACGGGTCCGCGAAGCTCAGTTTAGTCGGTTTCGCGAACACACTATCGCTGGAGGGTCAGCGCAAGAACGTTCTGGTCAACACCATCGCGCCGTTTGCAGCGTCGCGCCTTACAGAGGGGTTGCTTCCGCCCGCGGTGTTCGACTCGCTCAAGCCCGAGTACGTATCGCCGATCGTCGCGTACCTTTGCAGCGAAGACAGTGACACGACGGGCGGCGTCTACGAGGTCGGCGGAGGGTTCTACTCGAGCCTTCGGTGGGAGCGTACCAAAGGCAAACTGTTCCGGCTCGGACGTGACGTGTCACCGGATGACATCCAGTCGAGTTGGAAGCAGATCAACGACTTCAGCGAAGTCGAGCACATCGGCAGCGTGATGGAGTCGCTCGGCCCCATCATTGAGAACGTCGAAGCGGGCCCGAGCAAGGGCGGCAACGAGTTCATCGACGTCGATGAGGCACTCGGGTCGAAGTACCCGGACCGTACCTCGAGCTATGATGAGGGCGATCTGGCGCTCTACGCCCTTGGCGTTGGGGCAGCCACGGATCCAAACGACGACGAAGGGCTTCGACTCGTGTACGAGGGTCATGGCGGTGGCATGAAAGCCTTGCCAACGTTTGCGGTGATCCCGGGGACGAACGCGATTCTCGGTTTTGCGAAGGAAGGCATCACCGCCCCCGGCCTGAACTACGGGCTCGACCGCCTTCTTCACGGAGAGCAATACATCGAGCTCGCGCGGCCGCTTCCTTTGAGGGCGACGCTGACGACCAAGGGCACCGTCAAGGATATCTGGGACAAGGGGAAAGGCGCTCTCGTCGTGACGGCGCTCGACTCGTACGACGAGGATGGCGACCTGCTGATCAAGAGCGAGATGACTGCCTTCATTCGCGGCGCTGGGGGATGGGGTGGCGACCGCGGCCCGAGTGCCGACATCAACGTGCCTCCCACGCGGGAGCCGGATGCCGTCGTCGAGGACGCGATCCCGGAGAATCAAGCGTTGCTCTATCGCCTGAGTGGGGATTGGAACCCTCTTCATGCTGACCCTGGCATGGCCCAGGCGTTTGGCTTCGAGCGGCCGATCCTGCACGGACTCTGTACGTTCGGGTACGCCGGCCGTCGGGTGCTCCAGAAGTTCGCGCCGGAAGGCAATCCAGACTTTTTCAAGAGCATCAAGGTGCGCTTCGCCGACAACGTCTATCCGGGCGACACCCTGGTCACCAAGATGTGGAAAGAATCCGACCAGCGCATCGTGTTTCAGTGCACGGTCAAGGAGCGCGACTCGGTCGTGATCTCGAACGCTGCGATCGAGCTCTTCGAGGAGCTTCCTAAGCCGAAGGAGAAGAAGAAGCCGGCTGCCGAAGCAAGCGCCGGGGACGCGGTCGAGCCGACTTCGGCGGATGTGATTGCCGCAGCCAGCCAGTTCCTCGTCGAGAACCCCGACATTGCACAGAAGGCTCAGACGGTGTTTCAGCTGAGCCTCAGCGATCCGGCCAGCGTGTGGACGATCGATCTCAAGGCGGGCACGGCGGGTGCTGGCGAGACCGCCAAGCCCGACGCCACTCTCCAGCTCTCCGACGCCGATTACGTGGCGCTTCAGAAGGGGGAGGCGGATCCCATCAAGTTGTTCTCGAGCGGGAAACTGAAGGTGGCGGGCGACATGATGGCCGTCAACAAGCTCGAAGCGCTCCTCAAGATGCCGTTTGACCTCGTCCTCGAAAAGGCACGGACGCGTTCTGGTGACGGCGGGGCACCGGCGGAGGCCGCCATCGAGGTCACTGCAGCCGCGCCGGAGGCATATGAGCCCCTCGCGCCCAAGCTCTTCGAGGCTCTCGGCAAGCGCTTGCAGGAGCAACCGAGCCTCGCCGATGAGGTCGGCGCGGTTCTACAGTTCTATGTACGCGACCCAGATTCCAAATGGGTGGTGGACCTCGAGAACCAGCCTCCTGCGCTCAGGGCGGGTGAAACCGACGGAGCAACGACGACTATCGTGATCGACGACGCGGACCTCGCAGAGCTCAGCAGCGGCGACATGACCACGCAATCGCTCTTCCAACGAGGCAAGCTTCGTATCGACGGTGACATGCAGCCCGCGCACCGTCTGAACTTTCTCAAGGGCCTGATCTAAACTCGCGCACAGCAACGCTAAGGAGCAACGATGGGACGCAAGGTAAACGTAATCGGAGTCGGCATGGTGCCATTCGCCAAGCCTGGCCAGAGCGAGGACTACAACGTGATGGCAGCCAAGGCGATCACGGCTGCGCTCGCCGACGGCGGGGTGGAGTTCAGCGAGGTCGAGCAGGCGGTTGCGGGCTATGTCTTCGGCGACAGCACGTGCGGGCAGCGCGCGGTATACGACGTCGGCCTCACCGGGATTCCGGTCTACAACGTCAACAACAACTGCTCCACTGGCTCGAGTGCGTTGATGTTGGCCAAGCAAATGGTCGAAGGCGGCATCGTCGAATGCGCGCTTGCCGTGGGTTTCGAGCAGATGCAGAAGGGCGCGCTTGCTGCGGCATGGAACGACCGCCCCAACCCCCTTAGTCTTCACGTCAACGTGATGAACGAAGCGCAGGGCTTCACTTCCGCGCCACCCGCCGCCCAGATGTTTGGCGGAGCGGGTCGCGAGTATCGTTGGAAGTATGGCGCGAAGCGCGAAACCTTCGCGAAGGTGAACGCGAAAGCACGCCAGCACGCTGCCAAGAATCCGTACGCGCT
>CALJYC010000096.1 GCA_937984275.1 uncultured bacterium
GCCGAGGCGCGCCAACTCCGTCGCGGTGTGCTTGCCCAGGCCGGATGTGGCTCCTGTGACCACAGCCGTCCGGCCTGTGAGGTCTGCATCGATGCTCGAGTGAGACCGCCAGCGGTAGCCAAGCGACGTGTACCCGAGCAAAGATTTGTCCAAGAACCGATCAAGCATCCACATTATCTGGAACTGGTTGCATGGATCCGCAACCGAGGCGCCGATGCGTCATTCAGCTCCAAGGACTTGCGTCCACTCCGCCTTGCACGGCTTCACCACGCCCCGAGTCCAGGACGACGGATGACCCGCTACCGGCACCCGGCGATTGACGAATGGCTCCGCGGGCTCCTCGGCACCGAGGGCCCATCGCGCGACGCCTCGAAAGCGATCCGCCATTTCTGGCCTTGTCTTGGGACTTGGTGGAAGGGTTGTCGGGGTGAGGTTGTCGCCCAAGATGATGGTGAGTAGAGTTGGCCCAGTCTTTGTGGGAGCAAACCTAGGTGCTGGCCGACGAATTCCTACCATTCTATGACGTATCAGACGCCGTCGCGACCGTCGTTGAAGCTGACGTTGTGACGACCTGGGACGCTCTGATGGAGGTCGATCTGATCGAGGTGGGTCGAACGCGACCCATGGTTGGCTTTTTGGGCGCGCTCCGCGCCTTGCCCGAGCTCGTCAGCGACCTTCTGCATGGCGAATTGCCGCAGCAACCTCCCAAGCAATTGCGATTGCGTGACACGACCAAGATCCCCCTTGGCGAGGGCGGCTGGGTGCTGCTCGGCGAGCAGCCTCACGACGAGCTGGCCCTCGGCCTGGTTGGCAAATTCTGGCGCCCCGTCATTCACTACGCGCAGGTCACGCCCGAGAGCTTCCGCGAGTTTGCGGACCCCGGCTACGCAAAGACCGTGTACTCGTTGTCGGTTCGTGCTCTCGACGAGCAACGAACGCTCTTATCGGGTGTCATGCGCACCGCCACGACGGACGAACAGGCCCGCAAGTGGTTCAGGCGGTACTGGACGCTGGGCGTCGGGTCCGGCGCCCACATCGTGGTGAGCGGAGTCCTTGATCTCACGCGCGAAATCGCCGAGGGGAGAACCACGGCGCTGGCTACCGTGTCGTCTTGATGCCGGTTTGTAGCGGCGCCGGGTTGGGGTAGCTACTCGTATGGGTGGATATCCCGTGCAGCTTCACGCCGTTTCTACAAGTCGGCATGCGAGCTGGAGGTCGTCGGTCGTGGTGACGCCAGGAAGATTTGCCGCGAGGAACCACGTCGTTCGCGGCTTGGCGCTTCGACCCCGAATGCAGCGCGCGAGCTACGGACCTGGGCGAGGACATCGAGGCGGATCGACACGGAAAAGGTTGCCCCGCAAACTGGAAGCACGCCGCGCGCGCCCTAGACGCTGCTTGGTTCTGCCCATCACCGTACAGGAAGAGACCGAACCGGTTATCTTCGGTGTGAGGCAACCTTACGGCAGCTTCGACCCGGTCCGATCGCACTTGCACTGGCTTCTTTCTCCATGGAAAGATGCCGCCGCAACCGGCAGATTGAAAGGCAAGCTCAAACTATGGTTCATGCCAACGGGCTGGCGCCCCACTGACGTGCAGCACATTTTCCGAGGCAAGTTTCCTGATCTGGATGATTTCCAAACGTGGAGAGTTGAAAGCAGCCGGTTGGTTCTCGCCTGGGCCCTCATGGCGTTCGCCATCCTCGCCGGCTTGAACCAGGCGCTCTATTCATTCTCGTTTGCAACGATTGTTTCAGCCGCCATCGTGGTCTTGGTCTTTGTCGGGCTCTACCTGGTAGGCAGAATCCTCAACTCCGAATTGAAAGAACGGCCCCAAAGGAAACCGGAATGACCGACCAACAACCACGCGTATGCATCATTGGAGCCGGTATCTCCGGAATTGCGAGCGGTAAGTTCCTCCGAGAAAAACACATCGCCTACGACTGCTTCGAGGCGTCGCCGTCACTTGGCGGCAACTGGGTCTTCAAGAACCCGAACGGCATGTCATCGGCCTACCGGTCGCTTCACATCGACACCTCCAAGAAGAAGCTGGAGTTCCCGGACTTCCCGATGCCGCCCGAGTATCCGACCTTTTGTCATCATTCGCACATTCGACAGTACTTCGAGGACCTGACCGACCACTTCAACTTGCGAGACGCGATTCACTTTGAGTCGCCGGTTCGCAAAGCCAAGCGGCTCGAAAACGGGACCTGGCGGATCACTCTCGACGACGAAGAGCGAGGCTACGACCATTTGATCGTCGCCACCGGGCATCACTGGGACCCAAAGTTGCCAGAGTTCCCTGGGCGGTTTGACGGAGAGTCGATTCACTCGCACGCGTACATCGATCCGTTCGAGCCCCTCAACTTGAAAGGCAAGCGTGTTTTGGTCGTCGGCATCGGCAACAGCGCGGTCGACATCGCGTGCGAGCTCAGCAATCGTGGGCTGGCGGAGCGTTTGGTGTTGTCCACGCGGCGTGGAGCGTACGTGGTGCCAAAGTATCTCTTCGGTCGCCCCATCGATCAGGTGGTCGAGACCAACCCATTCATCCCGCTGGCACTCCAACGCAAGGCGGCGTCTTGGCTCATTCGACTCGCGGTCGGCCGTGTCGAGGACTTTGGAATGCCCACACCCGATCACGAGCTCCTGACCGCTCATCCGACGGTCTCGAGCGACCTCCTCCAGCGGGTCGGCAACGGGGATATCACCGTCAAACCCAACGTGTCCGAGCTCCGGGGGGATCGGGTCGAGTTCACCGACGGAACAGTCGAACCCTTCGATGCAATCATCTATGCGACCGGCTACAACATCACGTTCCCTTTCTTCGACCCGGGGTTCCTTTCTGCGCCTGACAACGCACTGCCACTGTTCAAGCGAGTCTTCGTTCCCGGGGTCGACAACCTGATGTTCGTTGGTTTCGCGCAGGCCATCCCCAGCATCATTGGTTTCGTCCAGGACCAGGCCAAGTGGGTCGCTTCCTATCTCGCGGGCGAGTACAGCCTGCCGTCCCCCGACGAGATGCGTGCGGCGATAAAGCGCGATGAGCATCGCATGATATCCCACTACGTCGCGTCCAGCCGACACACGATGCAGGTCGATCACGTTCTGTATGCGCGCGATTTGCAAAAAGAGTGGAAGCGCGGGCGCCGGCGCGCCCCGGCGTCGTAGTCGGCCTAGAGAGCGATGCCTCGCTCGAGGATTTGGCAGGCTTGAATAGGGATTTACCTGCTCACCAGTGATGGGCTCGAGAGCAGGTGCCGGTGACAACGGTAAGCATGGACTAAGGCGCAGTCAGCAGAGCCCGAGACGACTCGATGAGCCGGTTCAGCGTGTGCGCCACCTCCCATTGTTGTGGAAAAGCGTGGAAGCGCGACGTTAGTTGATTGATCTCGGCCAGCAGATCGCCAAGCCGCGTGCGTAGTGCCTCGCCATCGAGCTCGACCTTATGTGTGGGCGCGTGGCCTTTCCTGCGAGCATCGAGATAGCCCGCGTCTCCATTGTTTCGACGACGCCGTTCTTCGCGAGTGAGCACGGTTGCCGAGTGAACTGCACGGGCGGGCGACGCCTGCGGGACGATCGGCGGAAAGGGCGTGGGGCTGTTGATATCGACTACACAGGCGAAGTGTTCGGTCCAGCAATGGTCTTCACCGTAGCTCGTGTCCGTGACACCCACGACGTTCACGTCCGAATCAAAAAGCCGGGGACAGATTTCGCGAAGCTGCTCGATTTTGGCCTTCCCGCTATTGATTCGTTTGGCAGTGGAGTAGCTCGCTTGATCTGCGCCGAGCTCCTCGACCGCTACATCCAACATCGGCTTGGGTGAAGCGCTGCTCAGAATGATCTCGATGCCGGGGCAGCGAGCGCGAACCCAGTCGAGGTCTTGACGAGAAATGACCTGATCAGGAGCGTGGCGCCTCCAGACACTGTGAGCCAGTTTGAGCAAGAGGGGCTCGTCCGCCGTCGCCAGGTGGGTGAGTGCGACCATCTGTGGACGCCGTTGCACGGCGGACGTCGGATTGGGACCGAAGCGACGGTATGCGAGCCGACGAAGCGAGGGGATGCGCGAAGCCAGTTTGCCCCAGACGAGGTAGTGAATCCCAGGTAAGGCCCACCGTCGTGCGCCCGCTCCCAGGTAACCGGCGAGCTGCGCCGGCTTCGACCATTCCACGAGGACCCGCCCGCCAAACCAGCGGCGGCCCGGGCGCTCTGTCCCCGACTCTCCGTAAGCCTCGTAGGCGCAGAGCTCCCATGCGAGGAGCTCCCCGAGGTTGCGGCCGAGGTGAGTGGTCTTGTCGAGGTCGAGGACCAAGTAGTCGTGCTCTGCTTCAAGCACCGAAGCGCAAAGCTCGCGAAACGAAAGAGGCGCACCGTGATCGACGAAGCGATCGACAACTCGCATGGCTGAGGACTGTTCACTCATGGGCCAAGCCTCGGGTCACGCAGACCTCATTTTTTGAACTTTGCGGCAGCGTCAGTAGCCGCGGACTTCAACGAGTCCCAAGCGGATTCAACGCCGTCCTTGATCGAGCCCCAGGCATCTTCACTCGCCCCTGCGAGCTCCGAAAGTTTCGCCCTGCCTTCTTCGATACTGCGCTCGAGAACGCTGATTTGCTTGTTCATGTCCAATTGGACATCTGCGCTGGCGCCTGACGCCTTGGCCTTGAGTTTATCGACCTCTGCCTTCCACTCATCTAGCCGAGCTTGCATCTTCTGCTGATACAGTTCTTTGTCATTCATGGCATTCTCCTCTTGTTGTTTGAACTTGATGCGCAGTGCATCATGCGGCCGCGCGGTAGGTCAATGGGGCTGCAGGCTCTCTCGGCGCCGCGCGCATCGTCCTCGCCGCCTGCTTGGGCCCGGGCAGCGACAGCCGCGCGCTTCGGCCGATCACGCTGCTCAACTGGTGCGCGAAACTCCCCGTGTTGTAGCTTTGTCCGTAGCGCGCACAGATCTCGCGCACGCGCGGAGCCATCTCCGGGTAACGCGCGGCAGGGAGGTCCGGGAACATGTGATGCTCGATTTGGTGACTCAGGTCGGAGAGCGTCGAGCTCGCGGCCGAAGGCATCGGCCTCTTCACGCGTCAGGTTTTTGCTTTGAGTCGTCATTGGACTTCCTTTCAAAGGTCCAGCTCCAAGTCGGAGCGGGGCACCCAAATACACAGCTGAATCTCCTGGTCGGGCTCGCTCGACACCTCGCCGGCGCGATTGTTCGGGCGAAGCTTTCGCGTTCGAGCAGGTCGGACGCGCCTCCCTCGCGTTCTTTCGCTACGTGGTGACCTTTGTCGGCAAATGGTGGACGGAGGAGCGCAAGCCTGACGTCGAGGAGGTCGCCAAACACATCGGCGCACTCGCCTGGATGGGCCTGCGCCACCTTCCCAAGCGCCCCACACTCGAGGCCCTGCCAGGCTGGTCCGCACGCGGTCCCCGCGCGGAATTTTTTTCGTAGTGTCGTCGCGCGCGACGTTGACCGTGACCTGTAGCATCTCACGTGTGAACGGTTGCGGCGAATGGGTGAACGGTTCAGGGAGCCGCAAGTTTACGACTTGTGTACTTCGCCCTCGCCGGTAACGGTCAATTCGCGCCTGTTGCGATACCTGATTCATGTTATCGGAGCCCTTCATTCACAAGGGAGTGCCATGCAAGAGCAAGCAGTGAATCGGTTCTATTCGGACGAGCGAACACGCGGTCGAGTACGCGGGGCGATCAAGGAGTACCTGGGCTACCACGACGAGTCCAACGGTGGCGACGTGGAGGCGCGCAAGGTCGGGTACACGACCATGATCAATCACTACTATGATCTTGTCACCGATTTCTACGAGCACGGCTGGGCCAAGTCGTTTCACTTCGCGCCGCGATTCAAAGGCGAGTCGTTCGACTCGTCGCTCGCCCGCTCAGAACACTCATTTGCCCTCAAGCTCGGCCTCAAGCCAGGGATGAAGGCGCTCGACGTCGGCTGCGGTGTGGGCGGGCCCATGCGCACCATTGCGCGGTTTTCCGGGGCGACAATCGAAGGTGTCAACAACAATGACTACCAGCTGAGCAAGGTGCAGCAGTACAACGACGAGGCGGGTCTCGCCGAGCTTTGTTCGGGTTTCAAGGGGGATTTCATGAACCTCCCGGTAGCGGACGAAACCTATGACGCTGCCTACGCGTTCGAGGCCACGTGCCACGCGCCCGACAAGGTGGGAGCCTTCAAAGAGATCTTCCGCACGGTGAAGCCTGGCGGTCTATTTGCTGCGTACGAGTGGTGCATGACCGACGCGTTCGATCCGAACAACGCGGAGCATTTGCGCATCAAGAAGGGTATCGAGGAGGGAGACAGCCTTCCAGACATCGCCACCATTCCCGAGACCCTCGACGCGCTTCGCGCCGCCGGGTTCGAGGTCATTGAGAGTCACGACACGGCGAGCGATTGCGACGCCGAAACCCCGTGGTACCTCCCGCTCGTAGGCGAAACGAGCAGCTTGCTTGCTGTGCGCCGAGGCCGAGTCGGTCGATTCTTCGCGCGGCGTCTGATCCGGACCATCGAAGCCGCCCGGATCGCCCCCAAGGGCTCGGCCGAAGTGAGCCAAATGCTCGGCGCGGCTGCCGAGGCCCTCATCGCCGGCGGCGAGGCCGGAATCTTCACCCCGAACTACTTCTTCCTGGCTCGGCGACCCGCGCCATGATCACCGGGGGCGTCCAGGCGCTGCGTCGGTCACCATCGGGGCGAGTTGGCGGGAGAGATCTAGATCCGATCGTCGAGTCCGCTCGCGAGGCCAGCTATCCGCCACCGTATCCCGAAGCTTGGTACGTCGTCGGCCGGTCGATCGACTTTGGCGACCGCCCGACATTCGTGCAGTGCGTGGGCAACCAATGGGTGGTGTTCCGGGACGCGTCGGGGCATGCACAAGTGGTCGACGCCTACTGTCCCCACCTCGGCGCCAACCTGGCCGACGGCGACGTGCAGGGCGACTCCGTCGAATGCCCGTTTCACGGATGGAAGATCCGCGGAGACGGGTGCGTCATCGGTCACGCCAACGGGGGTGAGCCAGACCCTCGGCACCGGACGAGGTCGTGGGCCGTCGAAGAGCTTCACGGCTGGGTGCTCGTCTACCACCGCCACGGGACCGCGAGCGAAGGGCCTGCGCCCGAGCCGCCATACCGCTTGGAACGCCTCGCCGCGATCGACGACGGCGCTCTCCTTTGGCGGGGAGAACACGATGCCGGGCTAGTGCACATGCACCTGCTCGAGTTCGTCGAGAACAGCGTCGACTTCCAGCATTTCGCGGCGATTCATGGACGCCTCCGAATCCCGTGGACGGAAATCCCCGTACCGGGCATGAGGATCCACCACGAGGCGACCTGGCGTCGGGACGAGAACCAGAAGCACGTCTGCTGGTTCGGGAACGACGCCACCCTCGAGTTTCGCGGAAAGCAGATCGAGGGATCGGGCGCGCACGCGGACGTTCGGCTCGAGGGCCCCGGCAGCATCATTCGATTCGACTTCTCGTTGAGTCGAGGGTCGGGCCGCGTCGTGCTGTACCAGAGCCATACGCCCATCGCTCCGCTGACCCAACACGTCCGCTTCCGTTGGTTCAGTGATGCGAGTGTCCCGAAGCCCTTGGCTTCGTTCATTGTCGGGAATTGGGTGTCACAGTGGCGCCAAGACATCGGGATCTGGGAGAACAAGATCTATCGCGAGAAGCCGATGCTCACGCGTGGAGACGGACCCATTCACCAGCTTCGTCGCTGGTACTCGCAGTTCTACCCAGCAGCCGCAGCAGCAGAAGCTGCCGAATAGCGATCGCAAGGAGAGGCATGTCGATACGAAGTAAGCTCGGGCAAACGAAGCTCGCACAGGCCGCTGCGAAGTGGATGACCGACAACCGGGGGCTGGTGGTTGCCGCGACGGCTTTGCCCGCGAGCTTCGTGTTCGAGCGAGGACGGGTGACGCGCGACGTGCTTTACGCACGTTTCGGCGCGTCCCCGGAGAAGCACGACGAGCGGGTGCGACGTGTACAGGAGCAGGTCCGTGAATGGAATGCCTCGGGCGCCGAGCGCCCAATGTGTACAGCACGCCCGCCCTGGTTGACTGTTTCCACGCGAACCTCGACCTACAAGAAGGACTGCAACCAGATCGAGGTCGCGCTGCGTGATGTGCTCGAAGTGGACACCGAGCGGATGGTGGTCCGGGTCGAGCCGCTCGTGAACATGGGGCAGCTCACCCGCTATCTCGTGCCGATGGGCTATGCGCTCAAGGTCATGGTCGAGATGGAAGACCTCACGGCCGGGGGTCTGACGATGGGTCTCGGGATGGAGACGACGTGCCACCGGTACGGATTGATTCAGGAGACGGTCGTTGCGTACGAGATCGTGACTGCGGACGGGTCTTTTCAGCGCGTCACCCGCGAGAGCGATCCGGAGCTCTTCCATGCGCTCCCCTGGTCACACGGCACGCTAGGCTTCCTCGTGGCGCTCGAGCTCGAGATCGAACGGGTCAAGCCGTACATTCGGATGAAGTACATCCCCTGTCACACCATGAAGGAGCTCTGCGAGAAGACCTACGCGCTTTCGGTGGCAGAGGATGCGCCCGAGTTCTTGGAAGCGACCATCTATTCGAAGGATACCGGCGTCATTCAATGTGCTTGGTACGACGAGGCTCCGGCGGATCGATCCAAGATCAACCACATCAATCGATGGTACGAGAAGTTCTTCTTCCGGCACGTGGCAACGGCGCTAGAGCGCGGCGAGTTCGAAGACTGGATCCCTCTCCGGGAGTACTACCACCGCCACACACGCTCGATCTTCTGGGAGATCGAAGAGCTCATGCCTTTCTCGGGCAAGGCTTGGTGGCGTTGGGGCTTCGGTTGGCTTGGCGCGCCCAAGATCTCTCTCTTGAAGGGCACCATGACTGAAGGTGTCCGCTGGAAGCTCGTGCACAAACACGTCGTGCAGGACGTCATCGTTCCGATGCGCGAGCTTGAGCGCACCGTCGAGGCGTTCCACGAACGATTCGAGGTGTACCCGCTTCTCGTCTACCCGATTCGCATCTACGATCATGGCGAGTACCAGGGCCTCCAGCCCAAACCGCGCCAACTACAACCCGGCGAGCGCTGGGACATGTTCGTCGACCTCGGCGCGTACGGGATTCCTCCCGCGGTCAAGCGAGGCGAGGATTGGGATGCGGAGGAACACGTCGCGGCCATGGAGCGGTTCACCCACGAAATCGGTGGCTTCGTTCCGCTCTACCAAGACGTCTGGATGAACCGGACCCAGTTCGAAGAGATGTTCGACCACCGGCTCTACAGGCGGATGCGCGAGAAGCTCGGTGCTATCGGTGCCTTCCCGGAGGTGTGGGACAAGGTCAGACTCCAGCCCGAGCTCAGGACCGCGACTTCTCGTGCCCAGGAAGACGAGGTACCCACCGACGTGCAACCATACAGCGCGACGACGCCGGACGCCTAGTCCGGTCGCTTGCCGCTACGCGAAGCCCGACCGCACAGAATGCAAGCACTCGTCTAGTATGCGCTCGGTCCATCGTACACGAACGAAGCCTTTGGCCGAGAACCGAATCAGTAGGTCACGAGCCGCGGCGTCGTATAGGACGTTTGCGTCGACAACAACGGTGTACGCCACGAACTACTCGTATCCTCGTTTGTCGCTCAGATGGCGACGGACACATCGATTCTTGTCTGCGTGCAGCGTAGTGTAAGCGCAGCTTATCCTTGATACGGGTGCATGGAATGAATTGGTACAGAATCAAGACCTCGTTCATCGGGTTGAAACGATTGGCAACGTTGCCCGAAGAGGACAAGCAGGCCTGCGTCGACGCGTATCGATTCTTCGAACGAATGCAAACTGGTGAGAAGACCGAGACCGAGGACGAAACCAAAGCGGTCGCGGACTACTACAAGGTCTTGAACAACATGTTGTCGATCTTCGACGTGGAAAAGCTCTACATCCCGCCACAGCTGGACGAATCGGAGGGTTTGTATGGGAATCAGTTGCTAATAGAACAATTTGTGTTGAAGGAGCTGAATCTCGAGAACCCGGCAAAGTCCCATCTATTGGATATGGGGTGCGGGAGAGGAAGAATCTCGTATCACTTCGCCACGTCGACCGGTGGTCAGGTATCCGGCTACAACATCGATTCGAATCAGATTGAAAGCGCGATCGACTGGGCCACGGAATGTGAGATGAGCGATCGGCTCCACTTCAAAGTTGGCAATCATCATGAGCCGCTCGAGTACGAATCGGGCACCTTCGATGGATGCTATTCATTCGGGGCCGTTTGGCCCTTCTTCAAGAAGGAGGAGCTGGATGACCATGCGAGAGAAATGTACCGCGTATTGAAACCCGGAGCGCGATACGCTTGCTCTGAGTATTTGCTGACCCCTCATTTTGATTGGAACAACGAAGAGCATGTGACGCTTCACAAGAGTTTCCTGCCAACGCTGGCGGCTACGCACTCGATGTATCCGGCCGACGTCTGTGCCGCATTGGAAAGAGCGGGCTTCAGAATTTTCACTTCCGCGCCTTCGAAAGGCGAAGCCTGGCCGATATGCGAGCAAAAGCGTGATTTGGTCTCTATGGGTCGAAGAGTCGTTAGAGCCCTTGAGGCGATTCGCGTCTTGCCTCCATGGGTCGACGAGTCGCTTGATCTACTTCAAAAAGGTGGCGAAGCTTGGACGGCTGCGGAAAAAGCCAAAATTGCAGATTTGAACTGGAGAATCGTCGCGGAGAAACCGCTTGCTTGATCGATTCGCGGGGCAGGCTCCCTTAGCCCGTGGAGACCACTCTGAGAACTGAGTTGCGCGGTGCTAGACGCTATGTCGACTTCCCCACCGCGCGGACAGGGCCTTTGAACTGCCTTTGCTCTTGGTCGGTTCAAATCGGCGGGCGATCATCGCGTCCGACTACCCGGCGTTCATGGATTTCCCGAGGATCCCCTGGGGAGCCTACAGCGCATGTAGTACAGTCCCGCGGACTATGGGCAACGGCGCACAAGCTCTCATTCAGACTCTCGTCAACGCCGGCGTTGACACGTGTTTTACCAACCCTGGCACTTCGGAGATGCACTTCGTAGCAGCGCTCGATGGCGCGGACATGCGAGGTGTACTGTGCCTGTTCGAGGGGGTGGCCTCCGGGGCTGCCGACGGATACGCCCGCATGGCGGACAAGCCGGCCGCCACTTTGTTGCATCTCGGATGTGGTCTCGGCAACGCCCTGGCGAACCTACACAACGCGCGCAAGGCACGTTCGCCCATGGTCAACATCATCGGAGATCATGCGACCTATCACACCAAGTACGACGCGCAGCTGCAGTCGGACATCGAGACGGTCGCGAAGAATATTTCTACGTGGATCAAGACCACACCTGACACGAATCGACTCGCCGCCGATGCCGCCGAGGCTGTCGCGGTAGCCAAAGGACCGCCCGCGCAGATCGCTACGCTCATCTTGCCCGCAGATGTGTCCTGGAGCGATGGTGCCGAGCCCGTGCAAGCGCACGCGCCTGTGCAACCGCCGCCGGCCTCGGACGCGACGGTCCAAGCGATCGCGCAGGTGATCAAGAAGTCACGTAAGAAGGTTGCGTTCCTGTTGGGCAATCGGGTGCTACGCGAGGCGGGGTTGCGCGCGGCATCGCAGATCGCGGAGAAGACGGGCGCCAAGCTCTTCTGTGAGGTCTTTCCGACACGACTAGAGCGAGGCGAAGGACTGCCTGCCGTCGAGCGCATTGCGTATCTCGCCGAAATGGCCTCTGTACAGCTCAGCGGCTACGACCACTTGGTTCTGGTGGATGCCAAGGCGCCCGTGTCGTTCTTCGCGTATCCAGGCAAGAAGAGCTATTTGGTGCCGGACGACTGCACGGCCCACACATTGGTGCAGACCCATGAAGATGCGGTGGCCTCGCTGCAGGCTCTCGTCGAGGCCGTTGGCGCTTCCGACACGGCTCCCAAGTTACAGAGTGCCGGGCGTCCGAAGTTGCCGAAAGGCAAGCTCAACGCCGCCAAGGTGAGTGAGGCTATTGGTGCCTTGTTGCCGCCAAACGCGATCATCTCGGATGAAGCGCAAACTTCGGGCGTCAAGCTGCCGATTTGCACCGCGGGGGCGCCTCGGCACGACGTGCTCGCCTTGACCGGCGGCGCGATCGGGCAAGGCCTGCCAGCGGCCTTGGGCGCGGCGACGGCCTCGCCGGGCCGTCCCGTGCTCGCACTCGTTGGCGACGGTTCCGCCATGTACACGATTCAGGCGCTGTGGACGATCGCGCGTGAGGGTCTCGATGTGACGACCGTCATTTTCAATAACCGCTCGTACGGAATCCTCAACATCGAGCTCGAGCGCGTGGGGGCAGAGAAGATCGGCCCCGAAGCGAAAGCGCAGTTGGACCTGTCGGAACCGTCGATCGACTTCGTGTCGATGGCCCAAGGCATGGGCGTACCTGCGCGACGCGTTGCAAGGGCCGAGGAGTTCAACGCAGCGCTGAAGAACGCGTTCGAGATGCATGGCCCGACCTTGATCGAAGCGATTGTACCGAGCGAGTACGAAGGCCTGAAGCTCAAAGCGCTGCCGCACATGCTGAACGCGCTCGGCAGCGTCCCATCACCCGTCGCAAAGGCGATCAAGAAGAAGATCGCACCCTGAGCGACCAGACCGATCTGAAGCCATGACATCGCAGCACTTCCCGTACCGGCTCGACAAGCGATGGGCCCCACTATTTTTTGCGCTGGGCGTGGGCGACGATGACGGCGTCGATATCTCCGACGATGGCGAGCTCATCGCGACCTTCGGGCGATTCAGCGTAAAGACCACGCTCGACAACATCGACCACACTCTCGTCACCGGCCCGCACCGTTGGTACACCGCGGTCGGGTTGCGGCTCAGCCTCACAGACGACGGGCTCACCTTCGGCACGAACCATCACAAGGGGTTGTGGATTGCGTTCGTGGACAAGATCCCCAGGGTCATCGGTTTCCGGGACCACTCGCTGCTGTGGGTCAGCGTTGCCGACCCCGAAGGCCTCGCCACGGCGATCGGGAAGTAAGCGATGGTGAAGTGACCTTCGAAAGAAGTAACGGCGCTCGCGCGCGTCACTCCAAGAAGGGACACCCTCAAAGAGGGCTGCCCCTTTTTTGATGCTCACTCCGTAGAGGAGTTCCCCTATACTTCGCGCTCACCCACCCCGGAGCGTGTCATGGCCAAAGCAGTTACCAAGAAGACCGCAAGAAAGAGCCCCGCGAAGAAGCGGACGGTAAAGAAGTCGCCGCCCAGGAAGAAGGCGGTGAAGAGGGCGGCGAAGAAGCGCACGACGAAAAAGGCGGCGCCGAAGAAAGCGGCCAAGAAACGCACGGTCAAAAAGGCACCGCCGAAGAAGGCTGCCAAGAAGCGTACAACCAAGAAGACTGTAAAGAAGGCGGCGAAGAAGCGTACCAGCAAGAAGGCTGCGCTGAAGAAGAGGGCCAAGAAGACCACCGCTCGCATCAAGAAGAAGATCAACAAGGCCGCGCAACAAGCCGAACGGGAAATGGAGGCTTTGGCGAAGCTCCCAGTGTTGGAACCCAATGGTCAGCTGGCAGAGGCCAAAGAGCGCTTGAACGCGGAACAGAAGAGACACGTCGCCAAGAAGAAG
>CALJYC010000097.1 GCA_937984275.1 uncultured bacterium
CCGGATGCACTGGGGGGCGTGGGCCACGCAAGCCGCCCCTCGGAGCTCGCGCCAATCGGCAGCGGGTTGCTGTCATGGCCGCTTGTCACTCACACGCCGACTCCACCCCGTATCGCGTTTGTCCGAGCCCCTATGGACGACTCCTCACACCCAACAGAGCCGGCTTCCCGAAGCAAAGGGGTCAGACCCCTTTTCCAAAGGGGTAACAGTCCGCACGTCACACGCGCCATGCCCCCGTACGTCGACTTCTACGTAGGAGAACGGCTCGGGATGGGCAGCACAGCGATTGGGTCGGCGCCTAGCCTTATGTCGACTTGAGTAGCCGTGGCGACGGGGCTCCCGATCGCGAGCACGCCCGTCGCGAGCCGTTCTTCGGTGACGCAGTGCCAGTGCCAGTGCCAGCGTCAGTGTTGGTGTTTCTTTACCTCCGACCCCGTTTGTTCAACACTCTTCTCGAGGGAGGGCCTTGATGGGAATCGTTTCGTGGATTGTGTTTGGATTGATCGCCGGCCTTCTGGCCAAGTTCGTGATGCCGGGCGACGACGGGGGCGGATTCATCAAGACGACCCTGATCGGCGTGGCCGGTGCGATGATTGGCGGGTTCGTCGGGACGCGTCTCGGTTTCGGTGACGTCACCGGATTCAACTTACGCAGCTTTGCGATCGCAAGCGCGGGCGCTGTCCTCGTCCTGTGGCTCTATCGGACAATCAAGAAGAGCTGAACGCTAGGCACGTCTCAACCTCTGAACGGCGACAATCCCTTCTATGATCATCCACAGAAGCAACACGAGCAGCAGCGCTGCCAATGTGGCCAGCGGGGCGTTGCCGTCCGCAAGGAATTCCTGGAGCTTGGTGAACAGTGCGAGGCCTGCCACCGGCATCACGAGGAGCATCGGGATGACCAATGGCCAAACCGGCCTCTTTCGCGCGAAGAAGTAGAGCGCCAGCGTCATCAGGGTGAGGGCGGCCAGCAGCTGATTGCTGGCGCCAAAGATCGGCCAGAGCACCCAGCCGACGGCCCTGGCCTGGCCTGTCGTTGGATCGGGGGTTTCGGCGAGCGCGAGGTACATCGCCGGCACGACAGCGATGATCGTCGCGACGTAAGGATTCGTCAGCGGCTTGATCCGCAGCGCAGCGCCAAGCTCACTGAGAATGAACCGTTGGATGCGTGTGGCGGTATCGAGCGAGGTGGCGGCGAACGCGATCACCAGAACCGCCATCAGCGTTCGCGCAAGCTCCGAGGACAAACCCACTGCTTCGAGGAAGGCGCCGCCGCCGAGCACGAACGCAGCCGCCTTGTTGCCGCCGGCGTGCGCCCAGCTGTCGTAGTAGACCGCCCAGCTCAAGTCATCGACGGCGCCTTGGCCGGGGAGGGCGCACGCGCCGACCAAGCCGATGCCTGCGACCGCGGCAAGGGTCGATGCAAGGGCAAGCGAACCTTCACCGAGCATCCCGCCGTATCCGATCAAACGAGAGTCTGACAGGCGGCCGATTTGCTTTGACGTAGTTCCCGAGGAGACGAGGCCGTGGAAGCCGCTGATCGCCCCGCACGCGATCGTGACGAACAAGATCGGAAAGATTGAAGGCGCCCCAGCTTCGGGCGCGCGGTACACGGGAGCGTCGAAGTTCGGGTGCGCGATGAGGACGCCGAGAAATAGGAGCCCCAACCCCACGAAAAGTTGGTGGCTGTTGATATAGTCGCGCGGTTGTAGCAGCAACCAGACCGGCAAAAGGCTGGCGATCGCGGAGTACACCAGCAGAAAGAAGATCCATCCCGTCGTTGCCGTGTGCTTGTCGACCCCCATCGCCACGAAGTCCACCGGGACCTTCGTCCCGACCCAGACGAAGAAGTAGAGGACGGCAAGTGCGATGACCGACGGCCAGAGGATCTTCACGCCACGCTTGTAGACGAGCCATCCGATCACGACGGCCACGATGATCTGAATGTTGATCGGAATGACGCTGGTGGGCTGGCTCACGAACAGGCCCGCGATCGCCATTGCAAAGACGGCGAGGACGAGCCAGATCAGCACCAGCACAAAGCACATGAACAAGATGCGAGCCCGCCCACTGATCGTCTTGGCCGTGATGTCCGCGATCGAGCGTCCCTTCTCACGCACGCTCGCTACCAGCGCGCCGAAGTCGTGTGCTGCACCCATGAAGATCGTGCCGAGGACGACCCACGTCAGCGCAGGACCCCAGCCCCAGTACGCAGCCACGCAAGGGCCGATGATCGGTGCGGCTCCCGCAATCGACGTGAAGTGGTGTCCGAACAGCACGGCGCGTTGCGTCGGGACGAAGTCGACCCCGTCCCGGAGCTCGTGCGCCGGTGTGATGATGTCCTCTTCGTCTTGGTAGATACGCTCGCCGAGAAATCGCGCGTAGAATCGATACGCGATCAGGAACGAACCCAGGACCAGAGCTGCCGCCAACGCTGTCATTTGTCGCGTTGGTGGGCTTTTTTCGGATTTTGGTCAAGCACAATCCCGCTTTCCTTTGCGAGGAAAAACGCTAAGGTCTCCGCATGAGTGGGACCTTCCGACCGCATGGCGTATGGACCGCCCTGACGACTCCGTTCTCGGCGGACCGGCAGGTCGACTACGACTCGTTGCGTCGGCTGATCGAGTTTCAGGTGCAACAAGGGGTCGATGGCGTCCTTCCGTGCGGGACGACGGGCGAATCGCCCACGCTCTCGTGGCAAGAGCACGACGCGGTCATCGATGCCTCGGTGCGTGCAGTCGAAGGGCGCACCGGTGTCCTGGCCGGCGCCGGCAGTAACAACACCCAAGAGGCGATCCGTGCGAGCACCCAGGCAAAGGAAGCGGGCGCCACCGCGGTGTTGTTGGTGGATTGCTACTACAACGGCCCCTCGAGCCTCGAGCTGCGCACGGAGTACTACGAGCGAATCTTGGAGGGTGTGCCGGAGATTCCGGTTGTGCCCTACGTGATTCCCGGGCGCAGCGGGTGCGCGCTTTCCGCGGCCGACCTCGCCATCCTGCACCTCAACGACCCAAAGCGGGTGCCCGCCGTGAAGCAGGCCACGGGCGACCTCGATCGGATGCGGTTGGACCGCCAGCTCGCCGGTCCTGCGTTGAGCATTCTGTCGGGTGACGACGACCTGACGCTTACGATGATGCGCGACGAGGAAATACGCGCGTCTGGCGTGATCAGCGTGATTGCAAACATCGCGCCTGGTGCAATCGGTTCGATGGTCCGGGCGCAGGTCGCTGGCGACACCGAGGAGACGGAGCGGCTCACCCAAGCGCTCGCGCCCATCCTCCGGATCGTAACCTGTTCGGTCACCGCGGTGCGGACGCTGCCGAACGGGCAGAGCGTCGAGATCACCGACAAGTTTAGAAACCCCGTACCGGTGAAGACGATGATGGCCGGGCTCGGGATGATCGCCTCGACCAAGCGACCGCCGCTTGGGCGCATGAGCCCGACCGCAGTGGCCCAGTGCCGAGACGCGTTGCGCGAAGTGCACACCGCCGACCCGGGTATCCTCGGGCCAATCGAGGAGGCGTTCGACGTGCGCATCGACCAGCGCCTCGGGGACGACGCAAGATGGTCGTCGCTCGCCCGTTGAGGGGACCGTGTACCGCGCGCTGATTCGCCCGCTGCTCTATCTGCTTCCCCCAGAGGCCGCCCATCAGTTCGCTTTCGGTTGTCTGCGATTGCTGGCCGCGATCCCAGGCGCGTTGTCGCTCGTGCGGCGCGCCTTTCACAGCGGCGACGAGGCATCTCATGTTCGAGCCCTCGGCCTCGACTTCCCGAACCCGATCGGTCTGGCTGCTGGGTTCGATAAGGACGCGATCGGGTACGAAGCGTTGGGCGCGATGGGATTCGGCTTCGTAGAGGTGGGCACCCTGACCGGACAACCGCAGCCGGGTAACCCGACGCCGCGCCTGTTCCGGCTTCCGAAAGACCGCGCGTTGGTGAACCGCATGGGCTTCAACAACCGCGGGTCCGCGGATGCCATTGCGCGATTGCAGCGACCGCACCGGACGATCGTCGGGGTCAACATCGGCAAGACGAAGGTTGTCCCCGAAGAGCAGGCGATAGGCGACTACGTGGCCAGCGCCAAGCGGTTGGGGCCACTTGCCGACTACGTCGTGGTCAACGTGAGCTCTCCCAACACCCCAGGTTTGCGCAGTCTACAAGCGACCGAAAAGCTGCGCCCCCTGCTCGGAGCAGTTCGTGAAGCGCTTAATGAAGTGTCCCCCGCGCGCCGCGTGCCTTTGTTGGTGAAGATCGCCCCCGACTTGGCCGACGAGGACGTCGATGCGATCGCAGAGCTCGCGCTCGACATCGGCCTCAACGGCATCATCGCCACCAACACGACAATCCGACGAGACGGGCTTGCGAGCGATGCCGCGGAAGTCGAACGCTGCGGCGCGGGCGGCCTAAGCGGCCCGCCAGTACACGACCGCTCCCTGGAAGTACTAAAGCGTCTACGTACCAAGGTGGGCGACCAACTCGTTTTGATTTCCGTCGGCGGAATCGAAACCGCCGAGCAGGCCTGGGAGCGGATCCAAGCCGGCGCGACCCTGGTGCAGGTCTACACCGCGTTCATCTACGAGGGACCGTTGTTGCCAAGCCGCCTAGCCAAGGGCGTAGCCGCCCAGCAAACAATGGGGATTGCCCCCTAGCGTTTGCACCGCGAACATCGAAATTAACCCTTTGAAAAAGGGGTCTGACCCCTTTTCTCCGCCAGTGTTTGCTACTCCCGGGCGTCGACCACGGCGGCTGCTACCGAGTCCGACCACACATTCACCGTTGTCCTCAGCATGTCGAGAATGCGGTCCACCGCGAGGATCAACGCCACTGCGCTCGTTGGCAATCCAACTGCGTTGAGGACCACGACCATCATGACCATGCCGGCGTGGGGGATGCCGGCGGCGCCGATACTGGCGAGTAGGGCGGTGAGGGCGATGAGGCCCTGCTGGGCGATCGTGAGATCGATGCCATAGACCTGCGCGATGAACAGGACGGCTACCGCTTCGTACAGCGCAGTGCCGTCCATATTGATCGTCGCGCCGAGTGGGAGCACGAACGACGTCACCTCTGGCTTCACGCCGGCCTCTTCTACCTCCTGCATCGTGAGGGGGAGGGTGCCGTTGCTGGACGCCGTGCTGAAGGCGGTCACCAATGCGGTCGTCAGCTTTCGGGCGTATTCGATGGGCGAGCGGCCGGCGCCAAGCCTCAGAATCGTTGGCAGGGTTACCGTCGCGTGAATCAATAGTGCGATGAAGACAGTCAGGACGTACCAGCCGAGGACCTGAAAGGCGGCCGGACCTTTGCCGGCGGCCGCGTACAGCGTGAAGCCGAAGACGCCGATCGGAGCGAACCTCACGACGAAGAGGGTCATCTGCATCATCACGTCGAACAGGCCTGAGAAGAAGCGCCGCACCACGCTGGCGTCTTTTGAGCCTTCACGATGCTCGGCGAGGCCAATGAACACGCCAATCAAAAGAGAGAAGAAGATAACCGGCAACATGTCGCCCTCGGTGGCGGCGGCGAGCGGGTTCTTGGGGATCAAGCTTTCGAGCTGTTCCCAAAGCACGATGCCGATGCTTCTCGGCTCTTCGGCCAGCAGTGCGCCACTGGCAGCACCTTCTTCGAGTAGGGCCAGCTCCGCGCCCTCTCCAGGCCGGATGATGTTCACCACCACGATGCCAGTCACGATGGCGAGGAAACTCGTCGTTAGATAGAAAGCGATCGCGCGCCCGCCGATCGAGCCCAGAGTCCGAAGGTCGCCCATGCCGGTCACGCCCGTGATCAACGACGAGACGATCAACGGGACGACCAGCATTTGGAGGAGTCTGAGGAAGAGATCCCCGATCTCCTTGCCGACGATGGCCACGTTGCCGACGATATCCGCATCGACCATGCCCTGGCTGCCGGCCCAGTTGAGCCCTAGCCCCAGGGCGGCGCCTAGACCCATCGCGATCAGGATCCAATGATGGAGTTGCAGTCGTTTCACGGGCGCGCATTATGCGGACGCCCTTCTTCGATGTAAAACCAACCCATGACCGACGAGAATCCAGACAAAGGCCCGCTTTTGGAGCTGCGCGGGGCGCTTGACGCCCTCGACCACGAGCTGCTGGCGCTGTTGGTCCGGAGGATGGACATCGTGGCGGACATCGCCGCGCGCAAGCGATCGCACCGTGTTCGGATTCGTGACCTCGCCCGGGAGCGCCGGGTCCTCGATGATCGCTGTGCCCGTGCCGCGGAGCTCGGTCTGCCCACCGAAAGCATCGAATCGGTGTGGCGACAACTGATGCTGATGAGCCGGGAGCGCCAAGCCGCGCTCCGCGCCGAGGTCCCACTCGATGTCGAGCCGAGGACGATCGCCATCATCGGCGGCGAAGGCGGGATGGGACGCTCGGTAAACACCTTGTTCTCCGACCTCGGTCATGACGTGTTGAGCGCGGACCTACGGACCAAGCTTCGACCCGCCGAGGCCGCCGCGACCGCGGACGTCGTCATCGTGAGCGTCCCGATCCGCGAGACGCGCGCAGTCATCGAGCAAATCGGCCCTCTGGTTCGCAAGGACGCGCTCCTCATGGATGTCACGTCGATCAAGACCGACCCGATGGCGGCGATGCTGGCGTCGACCGCGGCGAGCGTCATTGGCACCCATCCAATGTTCGGGCCCGGGGTCAATTCTTACCAGGGGCAGCGGGTGGTGATCTGTCCCGGTCGCGGCGACGTCTGGCTCAACTGGGCTCGGCAGATGTTCACCGCGCGAGGCTTGGTCATTTCGGAGGCAACGCCCGCCGAGCACGACTCGATGATGGCGATCGTGCAGGTCCTGCATCATTTCAAAACGCAGGTGCTTGGGATGGCGTTGAGCCGCACAGGCACCCCGCTCGAAGAGACGCTCCGGTTTACCTCGCCCGCGTACCTGCTCGAGACATACGTGACCGGCCGCCACTTTGCGCAGTCGCCGGACCTCTACGGGCCGATCGAAATGCTAAATCCCGATTCGAAGCAGGTGATCGCGGAGTTCGGCGAGGCGGCAGCGGAACTGGCCGAGATCCTTGCTGCTGGCGACCAGGAAGCATTCGACCAGGTCTTTGCGGACGTTCGCGCCTTCTTCGGCGAGTTCACGGACGAGGCCCTCGAACAAAGCGGCTTCCTGATCGACCGCCTCGTGGAGCTGAGCGCCGGGCGCTCGTCGACCTAGCGAGTCGATTGACGCTCGTCGCCGCATCTGCGATGCCGTCATCATGGTGCAAGTTGCGATACACGGGGCAGCGGGCCGCATGGGGCAAAGCATCGCCTCGGTCCTGAACGATGATCCGGAGGCGAACCTCGTCGCCGCGATGGATCGCGAGGGCTCCGACCTCATCGGCCGCGACATGGGCCAGCTCACCGGTCGGGCGTCCTCGGGGGTCTGCATCACCGCTGACGTCGAGGAGTTTCTAAGCAACGTCGAGGTCGTCATCGACTTCAGTATCGCGTCGGCGAGCGCAAAGCTCCTCCCGCTTTGCGCCGGCCAGCACATTCCGTTGGTGATCGGAACCACGGGGCTCGACGCGGAAACGCGGGCCGGCCTCGAGCGCGCAGCCGAGCGGGTGCCGATCGTGTTCGCCCCCAACTACAGCCAAGGCGTCAACGCGCTGTACTTCCTTGCGGCGCGTGCGACCGAGCTATTGGGTCCAGCATTCGATGCCGAGATCGTCGAGATCCACCACAGGCACAAGGTCGATGCACCGAGCGGAACCGCGGTTCGTCTCGGCGAGGTGGTGGCCCACGCGAAGCAGCTCGATCCTGAACGGGTGGTGAGTCATGGCCGAAGCGGCCAGGTCGGAGCGAGGCCCACCGACGAGGTGGGTGTGATGGCCCTTCGAGGGGGCGACGTCGTCGGCGAGCACACCCTCTACCTCGTAGGAGAGGGCGAGCGCATCGAGCTGACGCATCGCGCGACCGACCGTTCGATCTTTGCGCGAGGGGCGGTGCGCGCGGCGCACTGGGTCGTCGGCCGCCCTGCAGGCCTCTACGACATGGCCGACGTCATGGGGATTCCCCGCTAGGCGCAAGGGCGAAGGAATTCTGATACGGTAAGGGCGCGTCATGGATTGTCCCCAATGTGGAGCCGAAGTTCCTTCCGATGATGCGTTCTGTGGCAAATGTGGTTACGCCAGGCGCGATCACGGTCCGGACCGCCTAGATCAGTCCCGCATTCGCGTGCACGAGGAGCCCGATCCGTCTTCGCAACCAGAGCCGGCCCGGTCGCCTTCGCAGCAGCGCGTTCGCAAACACACCGTTCTTGGGATGCCGGGGATGCCACCGGGAGCGGCAACGCCTCCAGCCGGAAGCCCCGCGCCAGAGTCGGCGCCAGCGTCCGCTACGCCACCGCCTCCTCCTCCCACGTCGTTGTCGTCGGTGCGCTCGGGGCGCGCTCGCGCGCCGCAAAAGACGATGCTCGGCATTCCGCGCCCCGATTTCCCGGATCCGCCCGCCGCCGCGCCATCGACCGAGCCAACCAGGACGGAGCAGACCCCGCCTCCCGCAAGGGAAAGCAGCGCGCCGTCCGAGCCGACGACCCCGAGTCATCGCACGCGTGCCCGGGTTCGGTACGACAGCGCGAACGAGTCGCTGCCGGTGACCCAGCGACGAAAAAAGGCACTCCGGGGCCTTGCGTTGCTCGTCGTTCTCTCGGCCGCGTGGCTCGGCTACCGCTTTCTGATGGTGAATGGCTAGTACGCCGCCAGACAACCAGATGCGGTGCAACGAGTGTGGGAAGAGCAACCCACCGGAGTCCAAGTTCTGTGGAAAGTGCGGGACCCCGCTGACGCCGGCCGGACCCAAGCCCGGTGACATCATCGCTGACCGCTATCGCGTGGTCGCACCGATCGGGCGCGGTGCGATGGGGACCGTGTATCGTGCCGAGCACGTGCAGATCAGCAAGGTGATGGCGATCAAGTTGCTGCACCGCGAGCTTCAGCAAAACCCAGAGAACGTCGCTCGCTTCCATCGCGAAGCAGAGTCCGCGTCCCGCCTCAATCATCCCAACACCGTCCATGTGTTCGACTTCGGGCGCACCAAGTCCGGCTCGCTCTACTTGGTGATGGAGTACGTCGACGGGGATGACTTAGCCAAAGTCCTCGACAGAGATGGGCCGATGCCCTTTGGACGGGTCGCGTATCTGTGCGCGCAGGTCGCGGGGTCCGTCGAGGATGCGCACGCGGCCGGCATCGTTCACCGCGATCTCAAGCCCGAAAACGTCGTCATCGCCGAAGGCCGTGACGGCGAGACGGCCAAGGTACTGGACTTCGGGCTCGCCAAGCTCTTCGAGGGAACCGTCGAAGCGCAGGTCACCAGCAGTGGCACGATCGTCGGGACGCCTTATTACATGTCGCCCGAGCAGATTCAGGGACAGGAGCTCGACGGACGAAGCGACGTCTATGCGATCGGCGCGATCATGTACGAGTGCGTCGTTGGCAAGCCGCCGTTCGAGGCGCCAAACCCGGTTGGCGTCCTGTCGAAGCATCTATCGGAGGAGCCTTTGCGTCCTTCCGCCCGGTCGCCGCTGTCGGTACCGGCCGAAGCCGACGAGATCATCCTACGCTGTCTCGAGAAGGACCCCGACCGCCGTTACCAAACGGCCGAGGAACTCAGGCAAGCCTTGATCGAGTATCTCGCGACCGTCGGCTCCGGCGACTGGCGGCTCAGCGGAGTCGGTCAAGCCCCCTTCGGCAGCGGTGAACGCGATGTCGACCTGCGCGACTCGATCTTCAACCCCAAGCGGCGGCTCTGGGGGTTGATCTTCCTGTTCCTGCTGGCGGGTGGGGGCGTCGCTGCGTGGCAGCTCGCGACCCGCGGCCCCTCGGAGAACGAGCCCAACCACACCGCGAAGGACGCCACGCGTCTCCCCGAAGACACCGAAATGGAAGCCTATCTTGGTCAGCGCCTCAGCGAGGACGCCGGTGACGTCGATCTGTTCGAGATCAACCACGTAGGGACCCGTCGTCGAGCGGCGAATCTGGAGGTGAGCTCGATTCCGAACATGGATCTGATTGTCGAGCTCCTCGCGCCCGGCCAAGACGAGCCCCTGATTGTGGCGGACTCCCGTCGCTTGGGCCGAGGCGAACGCCTTCCCAACGTTCCCATCGAGCCCGGCAAGTATCTGATCCGCGTCCGAGCACGGAGCGTCGAAGGCGAGCTACCGACCGAGAACGTCTCCGACGAATACTACGTGCGATGGCGGCTCCTCGACGATGACCAGACCTTCGAGCGCGAGCCCAACGACTCCCTCGAGCTTGCCGAGCCACTCGGGCTCGGGAGCGAGCGGCGAGGGTGGATCGGTTGGCGGGGCGACGTCGACACCTTTTGCTTGAGCGAGGATGCGGAGCGCGTGGTAGCGCAGGTCAGCGCGCTGGCGGAGGTGGACTTGGTTTTGCGCGTCGTCGACCAGCGAACCGATCGCAGCGCAAAGTATGATGACAAGGGCGCAGGTCGGGGCGAGACGAGCAAGACTTGGCGCAACGCCGAAACCGGAAAACTGTGCGTTGAGGTTTCTGCCGACATGCGGGACGAGCGGGGCCGCATGGCGCAGCCCGACGAGACGTACGGTGTGCGGTTCATCACTGCTCCGGGGCGTTAGATGCGGATTTCCGACCTCGACTACGACCTTCCCGACGAGTTGATCGCCCAGGAGCCGCTGGCAAAGCGAGATGCGTCGCGCTTGTTATTGCTGGACATTCCCGCCGATGAAGTCGAAGACCGTCTCTTCACCGAGCTCCCAGGGTTGCTCCGTCCGAGCTTGTTCGTCTTCAACGACACACGGGTCTTTCCGGCGCGATTGCTCGGCCACAAGGCTACGGGTGGCCGGGTGGAGATCCTGCTGCTCAAAAAGATCGCGGAGGTCCCCGACCGCTGGCTGGCGATGGGCCGCTCGTCGAAGGGGCTGCGCGCAGAGATGGAGCTGTCGCTGTGTGACGGCCGACTCACGGCTCACGTCGTCCGCGCGCTCGACCACGGGCAGTTGGTGGTCGACCTCCAGGCCGAGGGGAGGGTCGACGAATTGATCGAGCGGGCCGGCCGCGTTCCTTTGCCACCTTACATTCGACGCGAGGCCGGCGACTCCGATCGAACACGCTACCAGACGGTCTACGCGCGGAAGACGGGCGCGGTCGCTGCCCCGACGGCCGGCCTTCACTTCACCGAGAGCACCTTGAGGGCGCTCGAAGAGGCCGGGCACCAGACGGCCTACGTGACACTGCACGTCGGACCCGGCACATTCCAGCCGGTGCAGGTCGACGCCTTGGACGAACACGAGATGCATGAAGAAGCGTTCGAAGTTCCGGAAGCCACCGTCGCCGCCATCGGCCGCGCGCGCGCCGAAGGGCGGCCGGTCGTTGCGGTCGGTACCACGGTCGTCCGCACGCTCGAATCGTCGGTTGATGTCGAAGGCAATCCAGTTGCAGGGTTCGGTACGACGCGGCTCTTCATTCGTCCGCCACATCGATTCCAGGTGGTCGACCACCTCGTCACCAACTTCCATCTTCCGCGTTCGACCTTGCTGGCCCTAGTCATGGCCTTTGCAGGGGTCGAGCTCACACGCCGAGCGTATCGCGAAGCGGCCGAACGGCGCTATCGCTTCTACAGCTACGGCGATGCGATGTTGATCCGAGGGGAAGCACGGTGAGCCTGCCGACCTCGGGGTTTTCGTTTCGAGTCGATGCGGCGGATGGCGATGCACGCTGCGCAGCGCTCACAACGCCTCGAGCCACCATCGAAACTCCCGCGTTCATGCCTGTCGGAACCCAGGCGACCGTCAAAGCCCTCACTCCGGATGAGGTCGCCTCGACCGGCGCACGAATCATTTTGGCCAATACCTATCACCTCTGGCTTCGCCCGGGAGCCGAGTCCGTCGCCTCTCACGGGGGCGTGGTCGGGTTCATGAAGTGGCCCCACGCGCTGCTCACCGACAGCGGAGGCTATCAAGTCTTTTCATTGGCCAAGCATCGAACCATCGACGACGATGGCATCACGTTCCGCTCCCACCTCGACGGGACGTTGCATCGACTCACGCCTGAAGAAGCGATGCGCGTGCAGGCTTTGCTTGGCTCGGACATCGCGATGGTGCTCGACGAATGTCCCGCCGGGGGCGCGGCGCGTGACGTGGTCCAGCGTGCGATGTCGCGAACCACCGATTGGGCCGAGCGCTGCCTGCAGACCGAGCCCGCGGAAGGCCAAGCCCGCTTCGGCATCGTTCAGGGCGGCACGGACCTCGATCTGCGGATGTCGCACCTGCAGACGATCGCGGCGCTCGACTTCGATGGGGTGGCCTTGGGGGGCTTCTCGGTCGGAGAGCCGCCCGCGCAGATGTATGACCTCTTGGGGCAGATCGGCCCGATGATGCCGGTGGACCGTCCGCGATACCTCATGGGCGTAGGCACCCCGACCGACCTGCTTCGGGCGCTCCGTAGTGGCATCGATCTCTTCGACTGCGTTTTACCGACCCGCAACGCGCGCAACGGCCAAGCCCTCACCTGGGGAGGCCGGGTGAACCTCAAGCAGGCAAGGCACCGGGACGACGAAAGCGCACTCGATGCCCGCTGTGATTGCTCGGTGTGCATGACGTACTCCCGGGCGTATCTCCGCCACCTCTTCAAGGCCGACGAGATGCTCGGGCCGAGACTTCTATCGCTGCACAACTTGCATTTCTATGGCGCGCTGATGCACAAAGCTCGCGAAATGATTCGTCTCGGCGGGCTTGGCCCCTGGGTCGAGACAACCCTCGCGCAGATGCGAGACCTCGACGAAGTCGGGGGCTCCGACACCTGAACTCGGCGTGTTCTAGAATCGATTGACGACATTCTGGCCGCGGGGTATGGGCCGACCTTCAGCGGTCGACCGGGCGGCCAGAAGGTAGGGGCATGACACAGATCAAACGCGCACTGATATCGGTCTCTGACAAGACGGGCGTCCTCGAATTCGCAAAAGGACTCTCCGGCGCGGGCGTCGAGATTCTTTCCACCGGTGGTACGGCTCGTGCGCTTCGCGACGGCGGGGTGCCGGTCATCGACGTCTCCGAGTACACCGAGTCGCCCGAGATCATGGATGGTCGCGTGAAGACCCTGCACCCGCGGGTCCACGGCGGGATTCTCATGCGGGACAGCGGAGAGGATCGTGATGCCCTAGGCGGCATCGGCGGCAAGCCGATCGACCTCGTGTGCGTCAATCTCTATCCGTTCGAGCAAACGGTCGCTCGGGGCGCGTCCCATGACGAGACGATCGAGAACATCGACATCGGGGGGCCATCGATGGTCCGAAGCGCCGCCAAGAACCAGGCGCGCGTGACCGTCGTTACCGAGCCAAGTGACTACGCCGAGGTACTGGCCGCGGTGACGTCTGGGGATGGCCCCAATGCTTCGCTGCGCGCGCGCTTAGCGGCCAAGGCATTTACCCAAACCGCGGCGTACGACGGCGCCATCTCCGCCTATCTGACGTCGCAGGGAAGCGACTCCAAGTTCCCCGGCGCGCTGACCTTGAGCTTCAGCAAAGCCTACGACGTTCGGTACGGGGAGAACCCCCATCAGCAGGGCGCCTTCTACATCGAGCGCAATGCTCCGGCGGGCAGCCTGGCATTGGCCGAGTCGCTTGGTGCGGGCGGCAAGGAGCTGTCCTTCAACAACCTCGTCGACGTCGACGCGACGATCGAAGCGGTCCGCGAGTTCGAGGGGCCTGCAGCGGTCGTCGTCAAGCACACCAACCCCTGCGGGGTCGCCACGGCCGCGAGCCTCGAGGAGGCGTACCGCATCGCCCGCGAGGCCGACGCCCAGAGCGCCTTCGGCGGGATTGTCGCTCTGAACCGCGAGGTCGACGAGGCGACCGCCAACGCGGTTGCCGAGACATTCATCGAGTGCATCATCGCCCCGAGCTTTGCCCCCTCCGCGCTCGAGCGGCTTCAGAAGAAAAAGAACCTCCGCATCCTCGCAACCGGACAATGGCTTCCTGCCGACTATGCCGCCTTACAGTTCAAGCGCGTGGGCGGGGGTTTGGTCGTGCAGGATCGCGACGCGACCGGACCGAGCGAGGTTCGCGCTGGCAAGGTCGTCACCAAGCGTCAGCCGACGGACGATGAAATGCGCGCGCTCGACTTCGCTTGGCGCGTTTGCAAGCACGTCAAGTCCAACGCGATCATCTTCGCCAAGCCCGACCGAACGGTCGGCGTGGGCGCCGGGCAGATGGCGCGCGTCACCGCCGTTGGCATCGCGGCCCAGAAATCAGGTGAGCTCTCGAAGGGCGCGGTGATGGCATCCGATGCGTTCTTCCCGTTTCCCGATGGCATCGAAGCCGCCGCCAAGGTGGGCATCACCGCGGTGGTGCATCCTGGTGGCTCCAAAGGAGACGAAAAAGTCATCGCAGCCGCGGACGCCGCTGACATGGCGATGGTGTTCACGGGCGTTCGTCACTTTCGGCATTGACCATGCGAGTTCTCATCGTTGGAGGAGGCGCGCGCGAGCACGCTCTAGCATGGCGCCTGTCGCAGGATCCCGGCGTCGAAGTCATCGGGGCGCCGGGCAATGCGGGCATCGCAGCGGTCGGCCGGACGATGGCCGTCGATCCGACCGACGCAGACCAAGTCGTCGCTCTTGCCAAGCAAGAGTCCGCGGACCTGGTGGTCGTTGGCCCGGAGGCGCCGCTGGTGGCGGGTGTGGTCGACGCGCTTCGCGAACACGGCATCGATGCCTTCGGACCCGATCGCGAGGCGGCTCAACTCGAGGGCTCCAAGATCTTCTCCAAGGAGTTCATGGCCCGCCATGACATCCCGACCGCGGGCTTTGCGGTCTTCGACGACCCGGACGCGGCCACGCGCTACATCGAGGAGGCCAATCGTCCGCTCGTGGTAAAGGCCGACGGCCTCGCGGCGGGGAAGGGCGTCATCGTCGCAAGCGATGCGAAGGAAGCCATTGCCGGCGTCGACCGCATCATGCGCGAGCGTGCGTTTGGCGATGCGGGCGACCGCGTGCTGATCGAGGAGTGCCTCGTCGGTCAAGAGGTGAGCTACCACGTCATCTCCGACGGCGAGCGATTCATCCCGCTCGCACCGGCCCAGGATCACAAACGCGCTTTTGACGGAGACAAGGGTCCGAACACCGGAGGGATGGGCGCATATTCGCCGCCGCCGGTCGTGACCCCGGAGATCGAACAGAAGATCCTCGATCGCGTCATCGAGCCGACGCTGCGGGGCATGGCTGTCGAAGGACGTCCATTCCGCGGAGCACTCTTCGTCGGACTCATGATCGTCGACGGCGAGCCGCTGGTCCTCGAGTACAACACGCGGTTCGGCGACCCCGAGTGCCAGACCTTGATGACCCGCTGGAAGGGATCGATCATGCCGCTGATCCGAGGGTCGGCGCAGGGTGACTTCGGCGGGCTGATGCCCGAGTGGGAGGCCCCCGCTTCGCTGTGCGTCGTGCTTGCGGCAGGCGGATACCCGGGTAGCTATGAAAAAGGGAAGGTGATCACCGGCCTCGAGGACGCGTCCGCGCTCCCAAAGGTGACCGTGTTTCACGCGGGCACCGTGCTTGACGGCGATGCGGTCGTGACCTCGGGAGGGCGCGTGCTCTCGGTCACGGCCATTGGCGAAACGATCGACGAGGCTGCCGAGCGTGCCTACGAGGCCGTTGCGAAGATCGAGTTCGAAGGCAAACAGCTTCGCCAAGACATCGGCTGGCGAGCACGCACCCGCCGATGACCGATTTGGCCGCGCTCGTGCAGGTCTTGAAGCGCGGCGGGGTCGTGGCCTGCCCGACCGAAACCTTCCTCGGCTTGCTCGCCGACGCCCGCAATGAGAAGGCCATCGAGCGGGTCGCCGAGCTCAAGGGCCGGCCGGCCGACATGCCGATCGCGCTGCTCCTCCCCGATCGTCGGGCGGCGGCAGATGTGGCTCTGGCCCCTTCGGCCGAGGCCCGGGCGTTGATGCAGACCTTTTGGCCCGGCCCACTCACGATACTGCTGCCGGCCAAGCCCGACTTGAGCCCGCGGCTTACGCGGGACGGCAAGGTCGGTGTTCGCGTACCAGGCCCGAGCCCCGCTGCGGACTTGGTGAGGGCGTTTGGCCACCCCCTGACCGCGACCAGCGCCAATCGAACCGGTGAGCCGCCGCTCCGGAGCGTCGACGAGCTGCCGGCGGCCCTCGCCAAAGAGCTCGGCGGGGTAATGCCCGGGGTCTCGCCCGGCGGTGCGCCCTCGACGCTCATCGACTCCACCGTGGCCCCGATCGAGATCCTTCGCGCGGGCGCCATCGAGATCGACCCGGCTGCTCTTTGACAGAGGCGGGGCTCCTGCGTCACTCTTCGCCTACGGAGGACCGATGGCGCTGATCGAAACCGAAGAAGCCGCACGTCGCTTGGCACGAGCGATCTCGAGCGACCTTGCTCTCTACAACGAGGACAAAATTGCCGAGGGGGTTCGAAACGACAACCTTTTCGACGTGATGGCCGATGAAGTTCAAGAGGGTCGGGACCTTTATCAGAGCCGCGTCGCACCCGAGCTGCTCGGCCGCAACCTCTACGACCGCGCGATCATCGACCTTCTCGTTCGCTCCAAGGCACACGTCGAATCCCCGATGTGGTAGGCCTCCCTTCGCAATGACTCTTAACTTTTTCGGGCGGCTGACTGCCGCTGGCTGTTTGCTTCTGCTTGCTGCCGGCTGCAACGACGGTGGCGCGGGCGCCGGAGACACTGGAGGCGCGGGCGGGACAGGTGGCACCGGTGGTGCACAGGCCCCAGCTCAGATTCCCGGGCTCTGGGCGGGAGAGGCCAACGGCCTCGACGTGTGCTTCTACATCAGCGATGACGGCCTACGCCTCACCCCGAGCCCGATGTGCAACGTCGCAGGGCAAGAGCAGCCCGACGCGGTCCCCCGCTCGTTCGACCTCAGTGTGGAGCTCGTGGGGACCTACGAGAACGGGGACCGTTGCAGCTTCGATTTGAGCTTCGCGGCCGACGTCGTCATCGATCAGGCGACCAACTCGTTTCGAGCCTCTGACGATCAAAGCGGCGCCGAGCTTAGCTTCTCCGGTGAGATTATCGGCGACTCGGCTTCGGGTGTAGCGCGTCGGAACCTGGATGGCTCGTTCTGCAGAGTCGGATGGGGCGCTACCAAGTCGACCCAATGCGACGAGGCCGCGATCCAGTCCTGCCTCGATCTTCAGGACTGCTGCAGGGCGATTCTCGTCAGCCCGGTCTTCTTCGAGAGTTGTAATTCCGTTGTTCTGCAGTGCGATCAGGCGCAGTGTCTCGAGCTGCTGGCGGGCTATCCGCAGTGCGCTCCCGAACCCGAGCCCGAACCCTAGCGGGCACGGGAGATCAACGCCGGCATCGCAGGCGCGGGCTAGCCGGCCCGCAGGGAGTTGAGCGCTTGCTGGAAACTCTCCGGCGGCTCGGTCTCGATGCGCATCGCCTCGCCAGTGATCGGATGAGCGAACGCGAGAAGCATAGCGTGCAGGGCCTGGCGGCCCAGCTCGGTCGAAACCCGGCGTAGCTCCGGGTCTCCGATCGATTTGCCGTAGAGCGGATCGCCGAGAACCGGATGGCCATGCTCCGCGAGATGCACGCGGATCTGATGAGTTCGCCCTGTCTCGAGACGGCAACGAACCAAAGAGCTTCCGTGTAAAAGCTCGACTGTTTCGAGATGCGTGATCGCTCGGCGGCCCCGGTCGCCCCTCGACGTGAACTTCTTCCGATGTGCCGGGTGCCGACCGTGGAACGTGTCGTACGTGATCGCGTGCGGGGGCCGGCCGAGCACAATCGCTAGGTATGTTCTTTCCAAAGCGTGCTGCTGAAACATCTCGACCAGCCGCTCGTGCGCTTGAGGCGTCTTCGCCACCACCATCACGCCGCTGGTATCCTTGTCGAGGCGGTGGACGATGCCCGGGCGCAAGGGGTCGCCTCCGCCCTGCACTTCGGCGTGATAGAGCAGGGCATTGACGAGCGTCCCGTCGGGATGGCCGGGTGCCGGGTGAACCACCAGCCCGGCGGGCTTGTCGACGATGATCAGGTGTGCGTCTTCGAACAGCACCTCGATTGGAATATCCTGGGGCTCCGCGCTCATCGCCTCGGGCGGGGCAGGCTGAATCGAAACCTCAGCGCCGGCCAAGGCCTTGGTCTTGCGGGATACGATCTCGCCGGCCTGCTCGACGCGCCCTTGCTCGATCCATCGTTGCAGCGCGCTCCGTGAAAACTCGGGACAGCGGCGGGCCAGAATGCGATCGAGGCGCTCCCCTGCGTCCTCTTCCGCGAGCGTGAGCATTGTCGGCGCCGGCGCCGATCCGGGCATCCGTTACTCGAGTCTCTTGATGAGCTGGTGGGCGTTAGTCTGCATGTCGATATTGCGGAACACGCAGATGCCCAGCTCGGTGTCGAGGCTGTTGCAGTGATCGGCGATCTTGGCGACCGACGCCTCGTCGTAGCGCGACCGGTGGCCCGCCGGCCCTGGAAGGCGGATGTAGGTCATCTTCGACTTGGGCGGGGGATCGTCGTTGAGCGGGTCGTACGCCGCGACCGCCGGCCGGTCGCCGCACGCTGCGACGATGTCGCTCGGCTTCCAGGCCTCGAGGTCGAAGACGATCGGAGGCATCTTCGGCGGCAGAAAACCTAGAAACGCTCGAAGAGCAGTACGGTTCGCCTTGCCATGTTTGAATTTTTCGTCTGCGCTAAAGACGACCGCTTTGGCCTTGAGGTCGCTGGCGAGCGCCGCCACGGCCTCACACGTCGCCTTGTTCTCTTTGGTGCGCCGGAACCCCGAGTCGCTGACGGACTTGGGAGCCACCACGGTGAACAGAAAATTGTCGGGAGCCTCGCGAATCCAGCGCCTGATGGTACCCGCGCCCGGAATGGCGATCTCGGTGTCCGAGATTTCCACCGCATCAAATTCCCGCCAATATCGGCTGACCGGCACGGGGAAACCGGAGCACGCGACCACAAACATTGCGCGGGAGTATACAAGCTTTGACGCAGAAGGCCCGAGGTGACTCCGTGATTGGCGGGAATTCATGAATCCCAGGGGGCCTCTGGTAGGATCGGCGCCGTGTCTGATTTCGGCTTCGACGCCTACGCGCTCGACGACGCGGAACCCGCTGGGCACCCGCATCCGTTGGAGATTGCACGCGATCTGATCGTGACTGGCAAGCCTCACGCGGCGCTGGAGATGCTGAGCCTCCACCACGAGCAACTGGCCGACGATCCCGAGTACCTGCTGCTTTGTTCGGAGGCGTGGCGGGCCGATGGCGACACGTTGCGAGCGCAGCAGGCCTTGCTCGGGGCGGTTCGGCTCGCGCCGGAGGACCCGAGGCCCCTGCAATGCCTCGGTGAGCTCTTGGCCGAGCGGGGGGACCACGACAAGGCCGAGCAGGTGCTTGCGAAGGCCCGCGCACTGGAGGAACTGGAGCCCGGTGCCGAAGAGCCCCTCGAGGCGTTGGGGCCCGAGGCCGAGGACGACTTGATCGCGTTTGCGGAGCGACAGGAACGCAGGACCCAGGCGGCCCTGACTCCGCGGCAGCTCTTACTCGGTGCGGTTGCTGTGGGGGGGGTCGCGCTTTTGATCGCAGGCATTGCGCTGGTTACGAGGCCTGCGGATGAGGTCGAGCCTGCGGCGTTCGCCGCGTCTTCGACCGGCGAAGAGGCGTCACCGGCTCCACCCGAAGCAGTCATCGCGGACCCGGCATCGATCGACACGAGTGAGCCCCCGAAAGTGGCTTCGCCGCCACAGGGCCTTGCCCCCACGGAGGAGCCTGCGTCGGAACAGGGCTCGGTCTCTGCGCTGGTGGCGGCGCCGGAGCCTGAGCCCCCTGGGCGGGTGGAACTTCCGAAGCCCGTCACCCCCCGCAAAGCTTCTTCGCCGCCACGGGGCTCTGCGTCTGCCCCGACAGCCAAGGTGACCGTGAAATCGAAGCCGAAGGCCGTGGCGCTGGCCGCGGCACCAGCGAAGGAGCCCGATGCTACCGTCGTGCAGGCTGAGCTTGCTTCCATGGATCCCAAGGGGCTCACCGCGCGAGCCGATTCGCTTTACGCCCAAGGTCACACGGGGGTTGCAGCGAGCTACTATCGCCGCGCTCTCGAGCTCGACCCGGACTATGCGCCCGCCCTCGTCGGGATGGGGCAGGGTATCTTGCGCGCCAAGAAGTACTCCGAGGCGATGAGGAACGCGTCCCGAGCGCTCCAACTCGCGCGTGGCGTTGACGCGCGCCCAGGTCTCGAGGCAGCGGCGATCTATCAGGTGGGCCGCGTTCACTACGAGCGGGGCGAGCGGGATGCGGCGCGGCGGCTGTTCCGGCAGTCGATTTCCCTTCCGGGCACGCCCGCGGAGGCTTGGTTCTACCTGGGTGAGGCGCTTTCGAGCGACAACTCGCCCGCGGCGCGGGCAGCCTACCAGAAGTACCTGGAGCTCGTTCCCGAGGGCCACTTAGCGGATCGGGCCCGTCGGGCGATTCAGTAGTATGCTCCTCCCATGGCGAAGAAACAGAACGAGCGGCGCCAAGCTCGCAGGGAGCGAGCCAAGGACGCGAAAGAAGCCAAGCGCGAAGCGGAAGCAAACGCACAACGGCGCCGTCAACTACAGATACGCATGTCCGCGGCCGTCGCCGTTCTGACTTTGGTGGTCGCCGGCGTTTGCTACTGGGCATTCGACAACCGTCAGTTGATGGGCATCACACTCCTCATCGGCGGCGTCTTGTTCCTCGTACTTGCGCTTGGGACGTTGGCCTCCGGTGTGCAACCGCGCGATCGAACCCGTGCAGGCTCGATCAATTATGGCAAACGTGACTGACGAGACCTCGGTGGACGACGCGCAGTCCGAGCGGTGGGAAGCAGCGGAAGAAGGGATGGAGCTTCTTCACGCGGGTGAGACCGTTCAAGCGATCGACGAGCTGCTGCGGGTTGCTCGAGAGGACCCGCAGAACGAGTACGCGTTTCACTTCCTAGGCCACGCGTATTTTCAGAAGGAGGCGTTCCCAGAAGCGCTCAAGAGTTACGTGGAAGCGCTCAAGCTTGCGCCCGATTATGTCGGAGCGATGGTGGGTGCGGGACAGACGCTCCGGATGATGGGCGAGTACGACCGAGCGATCCGAATGGGTCAACGGGTGC
>CALJYC010000098.1 GCA_937984275.1 uncultured bacterium
CACCGTCTCGCATCGGCGGTTCTCGTTGGGCTGCTTGAAGTTTCGGAGGTCCCATGAAGAAGGTGGAAGCCATTATTAAGCCTTTCAAGCTCGATGAGGTGAAGGATGCCCTCAACGAAGTTGGCATCAAAGGCATGACCGTGACTGAGGTCAAGGGGTTTGGCCGCACGGGCGGCAAACGAGAGGTTTATCGGGGGTCCGCGTACGTGGTCGACTTCGTCCCCAAGGTGAAGGTTGAGATCGTCGTTCCCGATTCCCTGGTCGTTTCTGTGATCGAAGCGGTCGAGAATGCAGCCAAGACTGGCCGCATTGGCTATGGCAAGATCTTCGTCTCGCCGATCGAAGAGTCGGTGCGAATCCGCACGGGTGAGCGCGGCGAAGCAGCGGTCTAGCGCTGGCTCTGCGATCGTGAATGCCTCGTTGGGCTTGATCCCGGCGGGGCGTTCTAGTCTCCGAGGACCCCACACTATCCCCTAGGTTTGACCCGCCGTCGCCCGGTCGGATACTCTTTGCGGGCAGCACCGGTTCATGGGGAAGAGTGCTTCACGACTAGCCGCGCAGACGGTTCGTGTTCTGCCGCGGAAGCGGCTGAGCAGGGCGCTCGGCAGGCTTGCGGGGTCTCGCGCCCCGCAGCGGGTGGTCGATGCGGCGATTGCGGCCTTCGTCCGCGCTTATGACGTGGATCTGAGCGAGGTGGACATGCCGCCCGACGGCTTTCGCACGTTCGACGACTTCTTCACCCGAAGGCTCCTCGCCGGGGCGAGGGTCGTCGACCCCGATCCGAGGGCCCTGGTGTCGCCCGCCGACGGGCGGATCGAGGACCTTGGCGAGATCACAGCCGAAGGCGAGCTGATCGTGAAGGGGCAGCCCTATACGGCTGCGGCGCTGCTCGGCGATTCCGAGGCAGCGGCGGGCTATGAGGGTGGCCACTACTTCATCGTCTACCTTTCGCCGCGTGATTACCATCGCGTACACGCGCCGACCTGCGGAAGCGTGCAGTGCATGCGGTACGTGCCAGGCACATTGTTCCCCGTGAACCGCATTGGGACCGACTTTATCCCTCAGCTTTTCGCAAGGAACGAACGTCTTGCTATTGTGCAAGAAGGCGTGGTTCACGGCATTGTGACGACGATCATGGTGGGGGCGATCGGTGTGGGACGCATCGGGTTGAGCTTTGATGATGTGCAGACGAATCGGGGAGACACCCCCGGACTGCGCAGCTACGCCGATTCTCCGATACCGAGAGACCGCGGCGACGAGCTCGGTGCCTTTCACATGGGGTCGACCGCGATCGTGATGACACCACCCGCATGCAGGCTGGATGTCGTCGCGCAGGCAGGCGCGTCGATTCGAATGGGTGAAGTCATGGCCAAGGGGAGCGTCGATGAGCGGTGAGTCCGCCGACAAGCCCGAGGCTTCGGAGTCTCACCCTTCGCGGCGCCGGCGCGCGCTTCGCGTTCCGATCGCCGACATTCCGCGCGCCAGCATGCTCGACGATTCGGCGGAGTCCCACGGCAACGGGAACGGCGCCGCACGCTCCGTGTCGAACGTGGTCGAGCTCGATCCACCGAGCGGGGTGATGGTGGCCGTCGAACCCGTGGAGGACCGCGACCCGACGGAGCCGTCGTTCATGACCGAGCCCGATCCGCTCGGCGGCGACGAGCCGGAGGTCGACTCCGCTGATCTGTCGGAGCCCTCGATCGACGTGCACTTCAGCGACCCGCCTCAAATTCGCCACTCCAGCGACCCGCCGCCGATTCGCCCGTCGAGCAAGCCGCCGGCTGCGGCGCGGTACAGCGAGCCCCCCGAAGAGCTTTTCCTCGAAGACGCAGATGTTCTTTCGAGAAGCGACATCGCCCCGCCGCCGGACCAAGCGGCCGAGATGATGATTCCGATCCCGAAGCCGCCGCCACCGCCGACCGAGTCGACGGACGCAGGGCCTCCCGAGGTGGAGGCGGACGAAGATGGACCTTGGTATGAGCACTTCTTTGGGAAGGCGTACCTGCGAACCGTTCGAACGGCGACGCCGAAGGAAGTGGCGGTCGAGTGCGACTTCATCGAGCGCGCGCTCCGTATTCCTGTTGGGTCTCGCGTGCTCGACGTGGGCTGCGGGCTCGGGGTGCAGACGGTCGAGCTCGCCTCACGGGGTTATCACCTCGTCGGCCTCGACATCTCGGCCACGATGGTTTCCAGAGCCTATGACGAGGCTGAAGACCGAGGGCTACAAATCGACTTCGTGCGTGGCGACATGCGGGACGTGACCTTCGAAGAGCCGTTCGATGCACTGCTCTGCTGGGGGACGACGTTTGGCTACTTCAGCGAAGAGGAAAACGAGCTTGCCGTCCGGCAGTTCCACCAGGCGCTTGCTCCGAACGGCATGCTGTTGCTCGAGGTCATCAACCGCGATTTCATCATTGGCTCGCAACCGAACCAGGTTTGGTTCGAGGTGGACGGCGCGGTGTGCATGGAAGAGACGGACTTCGACTACGAAACCTCCCGCCTTCGCGTGAAGCGCCGAGTCGCAAGCCACAGCGGCCAACAGAACGACCGCCTTTACTCGATTCGACTTTACGCACTTCACGAGATCCGCTCGCTCCTCGAGCGCAACGGTTTCCGTGTTGACGAGATCAGCGGCCGTGAGGCGACGCAGGGGATCTTCTTCGGCGTTCACTCTCCCAAGATGATCATTCGCGCGGAGCGGTTGCCGGGGCCGTTTTCAGAGGAGGGCAGCAGCCCGCCGTCCGTGCCGACGCCCCCAGTTCCCAAGGGGGCGTTGAGGCCTTCGGAGTTTCCGTCGACGCGCGGCGACGACGAGTAGACGCGTGGCTGCCCGAGTTACTCGGGAACGATGGCGATGCCCTCGCCGGAGAGCACGTACTCCACTCGGCAGGGGAGCGAGAGGAACGGGCCACCGAGGGCGGCGACCGCCGGCGTGCAGTCTGAACCGGTCAGCGGGACGATCTCGGTGGTCTGCGAGCCGGTGAGGGTGAGCAGGGTGGGCTCCACGCCCGCGTCTGGTCCAGACTCTTCGTCGACGGCGCCATCGTCGACGCCCGCGTCCGCGACGCCCGCATCAGCCTCAGTTCCGAGCTCCAGGGGCTCGACCACAAACGTGAAGACGTCACGCTGGGTGACCGAGCAACCGACGTACCCGCGGAAGCGATCGGGTTGGACCACCATCCAGCTCTGGCTGACCTGGAAGGTGTACTCTCCGTCTTTCTCGACGCCGGCGAACATCGCGCCGCCTTGTCGCCGCCAGTAGGCGCGCCCGTTGAACTCACTTCGGAGCTCGAAGTCGAGGTCCAGCGGGTCGGGAGCGGGAATCGCCGCGCCGCAGCTTTGCTCCACCATGAATCCGACCGCGCTGAAGGTACCCACCGGCTCACCGGGTGGCTCCTCACCCTGACCCCAACATCCCAAGACCAGCAAAGGCAGTCCGAATAGCGTCCACCGCATAGCCCAGGGGGTACCGCTGGGCCGGTCTCTCGGTCAAAGAAACTGCCCGCGCGAGCTAACGGCGATTAACCCTTCCAAAAAGGGGTCTGACCCCTTTTCTTTTAATACTTGATTTCGAAGCCGCAGCGGTAGGTTACTCGGGTGGTGACTGGGTTGCCGTCCTTGTTGATTGGGGGCTTCCACTGCTCGCCTTGTAGCGTTCTGACGCAGGCTCTTCCGAGCTCGTAACCCGCGGGGTCCTCCGAGATGATCCGGATGTTGGCAGGGAGTCCGTCGGGGGCGATTTGAAGCCGGATGACCGCTTCGCCCTCGATCCCCTCCTGACGCGCCTTCTTGGGGTAGAGTTTTTCTAGCTTTCGCTTCAAAGATGGCGGAATTGGTTGCCTCGAGAGGTCGCCCACGTCAACGACGACCCCGATGCCGGTGCCGCCGATGATGCCGCCGACGACGCCCTCGCGGCTCCTCCCGGTGACGACGGCGTCGGGCCGGCCAATCGGTTTGTCGCTGCTCTTGCCGGAGCCGGGGTCCATCGCCCAGGATGACGGCTCGTCGCCTTCGTTCGTGAGGACGATGTTGTCGAACGCGACTGGGGTTTCTGGCGCGGCGGCGGGCGGTTCGTCGGGAGCTTTGGGCGGCTCTTTCGGCGCTTTGAAGGTCTTGGGCTTCGGTGGAGGCTTCACCGGCTCAGGCTCTTCCGGCTTCGGAGCTTCCTCCTCCGGCTCCTCCTCGGGCTCGGCCGCGAGCGGGTCTTCCTCGACGATCGCGATCGCCACCGTGTCGAGCGGGTCTTCAGCGCCTGACCCCATCGGGGTGACCGGCATCAGCCCGAGAAACGCCGCGTGGGTCGCAATCGCCAGCACGACCCATCCTGTTTCGAGCGCCCAGGGGGCCACATTCTCGAGCGGACTGGACATCGGTTCGGCGGCAGCGCTCGTCAGCGTCCGATCTCCTCCGGACGCACGTTGATCGCGAACTTCGTGATGCGCTCCTGGCGGAGGATGTCGATCACCTGGACGACCTTCGCGTGTGCGATTCGGCCGTCCGCTGCGATCACGGCTCTGAGGTCCTCGTCGGTCTCACGTGCAGCCCGAACGCGCGTCCGAAGCTCTTCGGGAGTGACCGGGATCGTGTCGAGGAAGATCTGGCCGCCCTGGTCGATCGACACAGCAAGGCTGGCCGGCGTTTGCTCGCCGGTCGCGGCCTTGGGGAGCTCCATGGGAATGGTCTTCGACACGATAGCCGTCGCCGTCACCATCAAGATGATCAACAGCACGAGCACGACGTCGACCAACGGCGTGACGTTGATATCTGTGATCAAGTCGTCGTCGTCACCGGAGCGGGCGCCGCCAGCCACGGCTATTGGCTCCCTTTGCGCTCGTTGCCCTTGAGGTAGGCGAGCAGATCACGGCCGAGCGCATCGGCCCAGGTGAGGCGATAGCGGATCAGTCGCTGGAAGTAGTTGTAGAAGGCGACTGCGGGGAGGGCCACGAGGAGGCCAATCGCGGTAGCGACCAGCGCCTCACCGACCTCGGTCATCAAGCCGCTCGTGACCTTGCCGGCGGCCTCGTCGAGCACGTGGAACGCCTTGATGACGCCGATGACCGTTCCGAGAAGGCCGACGAAGGGCGCGTTGTTGCCGACCGTGCCGAGGAAGCCGAGGTTTCGCTCCATCTGGGTGCGGGCGACCGAGGTCGCGCCGGCCAGACGCTCTTCGACGGCCTCCGACCCATCTTCTACGACTTCAATGCCCGAGTAGACGATTTTGGCCTGGAACGACTCCGACTGGGACAGGCGCTCGCGCGCGCCGGCAATGTCGTTCTTCGCGAGGAGAAGCCGCAGGTCTTCCTGGAGCTTTCGGACATCATCGCGAGAGGCGAAGAAGTAGTAGACCCGCTCGAAAATGATCGCGACGCCAATGATGGAGAGGAGAACCAGAAGCCACATGACCCACGTTGCGCCGAGCATGGCGAAGGCTGTGAGTCTCTCTTGAATGTCGATCATACTTTTCCTCGGGTAGAAGCGCGCTTTTAGCCGGTCTTGGGGGGCTGTGCATCCCGCTTGAGAATCTCCCGCACCAATATGGTCGCGTAGGAGCCGGCGGGTAGGGTGAATTCGAGGTTCACCGTATTGTCACTCACACTAACGCCTACTTTTGGCACCGGCACGCGGACGAAGCGACGGGTCCCAGGGGCCACCCGCTTCCACTTCCCGAGATGGTCGAGGGTTAAGCCGACCTCTTGCAGGAGCGCTTCCTCACGAACCCGGGCCTCGCCCTCGGGCCAGCGCATCTTGGCGCCGAACATCGGTCCGGTCGGGCTGATCTCCCAGGCGTCCGCCCGCGCCTGGGTTTCGACGAGGTCTTCCGCGATGAACAAGCCGCCGGAGTCGTGCTTCTTCATCACGTCGCCGGCGAAAACCTGCCCAAGCGTCGAGCTTTGCAGCCGCTCGGCCACACAGCGGTTGAATAGCTTCGACTGGAGGGCGGACATCTGGAGCTTTCGTTGGAACCCGCCCCGAGGTGCGCGTGCCTCCCCGAGCACCCAGCGAAGGGCGCGCTCGGCATTGTCGCCTTCTCGTCCAAATCGTTGCTCTCCGTAGTAATTGGGTAGCCCCTGGGCTTCGATCTCCGCCAACACGCGGCGTAGGTCGTCTATTCTCGATTGGTCGATTTGCCGCAGGCGGATCCGGAATTGGTTCGCCTCGAGGTGGCCGGTACGCAGCTTGTGCGGATGATGCGCCGCTTCGAGGACTCGGACGCCTTCGATCTCCGCGTTCGTCAGCGCGTCTGGAGTCGTACCCCAAATGCTGATCCATTGCCGGGTGATCGCGTGCCGATCCTTGAGCCCCGCCCAACCCGCAGCATTGGGGTCGGCGTCCACGCGCTCGCACAATGCGCGCACGGCGTCCTTCGTCGTCAACTCGCGTTTCTCGATGAATGCGAAGATGTGCTCGCCGGTTCCGGTTGGTGCGTAGGCGGGCACCTCTTCGACCTCGAAGTCTTCGGGGGTCGATCGGAACTCGGCGTCGATGGGGTCGACCGAGGTCGTGAGATAGGGAAGGGGCATCGCTCGGCGCTTCCTGTAGACCATCGCCGCACGATTGGGTAGACCCCTGTCGTGATCGCTGACCTGTCAACGCGCATCGAGCGCGCCTTACAGCAGCAGCTCGGTGCAGGATGTAACGCCGGGGTGTTTCCCGGGGCCAGTGCATCTGTTGCGGTATGGCAGGGCGAGGCCTGGGCGTACGTCGACGCGGTTGCGGGGACGCGCGCGGAAGGCTCGGACCCGGTGGCGGCCGACACCATCTACGACTTGGCCTCGCTCACCAAGCCGTGGGTCGCCATGGCGGCGCTACAATTGCACCAGGCGGGCGTCTTCGAGCTTGGCGCGCGGGTGGCCGAGCTCATCCCCGAGGCGGAGGGGCTCCCGGTGGGCACGCGCAACTGGGAGGAGGTGCTGAGCCACCGGTCGGGGCTCGAGGCTTGGGTGCCGTTCTACGAGTCTCTTCCCGAAGAGCCGGGCACCGAGGCAGCGCGGGCGTGGATTTTGGCAGAGCTCCTGCCTCATTGGGACGCCAGCACGGTTGGCACGTCCGTCTATAGCGACCTCGGGTACATCCTGGCGGGCGTCGCGATGAGCCGCGCTGCGGGTCGATCCTTGCATGACATCGTGACGGAGCGAGTGGCGTCGCAGCTCAGCGTCGACGACACCGTGTTCTTTGGCGCTGCCCGACAGGACGAAACCTGGAAAGCCCGTTGCGCGCCAACCGGGTGGTCGCCCTGGCGTGAGCGAATCCTCGTGGGTGAGGTGCACGACGACAACTGCGCCGCATTCGGCGGGGTCGCGGGCCATGCGGGCATGTTCGGGCGCGCCAACAGCGTGGCCAGGTTCGGGGCTGCCTGCGTGGGGGCCTGGCGCGGCAGGCGGGGCGCTTCTGAGGAAGAGCTCATCCGGCACGCGACAGCCGTGAGGCCCGGGGGCACCCATCGCCTTGGATGGGATGGCAAAGCCCAGGAAGGAAGCGCGGCGGGTTCGTTGATCGACGCGGATGCGTTCGGTCATCTCGGGTTCACCGGCACTTCGCTTTGGTGCGACCCGCGCCGACAGCTCGTCGTGGTGCTGCTGACCAATCGCGTCTCGGTATCCGATGACAACGCCGCCATCCGCGCGTTTCGCCCCGTTTTTCACGACGCCGTGATCGGCGCGTTCGACGGCCGCTAGCCAGCGAGCGACCGGAGGCGGTCGAGTAGCTTCGAGTTGGTTTCGTAGGAGAGGGCGTTGCGGGAAGCCCGGGCCATTGCCCGTGGGTCGCCAACGAGCACGACGAGCTTCTTGGCCCGCGTGAGCGCCGTATAGAGCAGGGCGCGGTTGAGCAACATGAAGTGCGCGTTGTGCAAGACGATCACCGCGGCGGGGAACTCGCTGCCTTGCACCTTGTGCACCGTGCACGCGTAGGCCAGCGAAATCGCATCGAGCTCATCGGCCTTGTACTGAACCTCGCGCCCGTCGAAACGCACGAAGGTCACGCCGCCCTCGATCCGGTTCACCTCGCCGAGGTCGCCGTTGTAGACCTCTTTGTCGTAGTCGTTGCGAAGCTGCATCACTTTGTCGCCTCGGCGAAACGACGTCGGCGCGGCGTCTTGCGGCTGCGGACTCGGATTGAACGTCTCCTGAAGCACTTCGTTGAGCTTGATCGTTCCCAGCGGGCCGCGTCTCATCGGCGTCATCACTTGAACGTCGGCGAGCGGATCGAACCCGTACGCGACCGAGATGCGCCGAAGCGCTTGCACGAGACGCTCCGTGATCGTGTCCGGGTCGGTCGCCGCGATCATGAACAAGTCCCCGTCGCCTTTGGTTCCCGTCGGTGTTGGCTCGGGCAGGCCTCCTTCGAGGACCGCGTGGGCGCCTCGGACGATGGCGCTTTGCTGCGCCTGCCGAAACACCTCGTGAAGGCGAATCGTGGTGCAGATTCGCGATGCGATCAGGTCACGCAGCGGTTGGCCGGGTCCGACAGGTGGAAGCTGATCGATGTCGCCGACCAGGGCGAGCGTGGCACTTGAAGGAATCGCGGCAAGAAGCTGCGAGGCGAGCCGAATGTCGAGCATCGAGGCCTCGTCCACGAGGATGAGGTCTGCTTCGAGCGGCAGGCGTTGGTTGCGATTGAAGTGACCGGTCGCGGGGTTCCACTCGAGGAGGCGGTGAATCGTCTTGGCCTCGATGCCGGCTGCCTCCGAGAGTCGCTTCGCCGCCCGCCCCGTCGGCGCGCACAACGCCACGCGTCGATCGAGTGCGGCATGGGCTTGAACGATCGCCCGCACCGTCGTGGTCTTGCCAGTGCCGGGCCCGCCGGTGAGGACCAAGAGATGGGTGCCGAGCGAGGCTTCGACGGCGCTTCGCTGCGTGTCGCTGAGCGTGTGATCGTGGGTCTTGACCGGTTGCTTCACCTGGGGCCTGTTCGCGAGCGCGCTCAACGCGTCGGCGACGAGGACCTCGGCGCGATGCAAGAGGGGCGGGTAGACCGCGTCATCTTCGATCGTGACGAGGTCTCGCGCGCGTAGTTGCTGGAGCGCTTCCTCGAGGGCGTCGGAAGGAACGTCGAGCTGCTCGAGGCCGTCGTGGAGCTGGGCACGGGTCGCAAAGACGTGCCCGTCGTCAACCGCCTTGCCGACGAGGTGCAGTACGCCCCCTTGAACTCGCCGCAAGTCGTCGCCTGCTATCCCGAGTGCCTCGGCGATCCGGTCGGCGGTGCGAAAGCCTATGCCGCGGATCTGTTCGGCGACGATGTACGGATCGTCTCGCACGATTCGCGGAGCGTCCGCGCCGTACTTGCGGACAATTTCGCGTGCGGTCGCTGGCCCCATCCCGAGCGCGTGGAGAAAGCTCATCGTCTCGGCTTCGACCCGACGTTGGCGAACGGCCTTGGCGATCGATTCCGCCCGCTGCTTCCCGATGCCGGACACCTCGCGCAGTCGCGCCGACTGGGTCGCGATGACGTCGAGGGTCTCCGGACCGAAGCGTTCGACGAGCCGGGCCGCCAGAGCAGGGCCGATGCCAGGGATCAGGCCTGAGCCGAGGTAGCGGATCATGCCCTGCTCGGTGGAGGGGATCGTCGGCGTGAAGGACACCACGCGGAAGCGAGCCCCGTACACCGCATGCTGGGTCCAACGTCCAACGAGTCGAACATTTTCCCCCGGGGCGATCTGCCCGAGGTCGCCAACCGCGGTGTGGGAGGGGGATAGCTCGGCGTCCGCGTCGGAGGCGAGGCGGATCACCGCAAACCTCCCGTCATCACTACGGAAAAGCACGTCCTCGACCACGCCTTCGAGGACTTCTTCTTCTGCCTGGGACCCCACGATTCCGACGGAATCTATCAGTCTTAGCTTCCAAACGCCCTGCTGTTGTGATTTCTTCGGAAACATCCGTTAGTGTTAAAGTCCGCGCGGATTTGGATTGGAGGGGGATGACGACGCAGCCACGGATGAGCGCACCTATCGGAAGAGTGCGTATTCGGAGCTCAGAGGGCCGAAATCGGCGCGGTTCGGGAGTGGGCCATTGGCAGCCAGCCGATCCCCCGCTGGAAGCGGAGGTAACCGAAGCCGATGATGCCCGCGACGAAAGCGCCCACCCTCGTTTCTACCCGTTTCCCCTCCGCGGCACTGACGAGAGCGACGACTGAGCACGACCGCGGAGAACGTTGCGCGAGAAACGAGCGATTGGTAAGAGCGCTCGATGCCCCCTATTACGATCGCGATCCTCGGGGCCAAAGGGGGCGTTGGGACTTCCCTCTTCAGCGCGAACCTGGCGATCTATCTGGCGACGATCGGCAAGCGCGTGCTTGCGGTGGACGCGGACCCGTCCGGGGCCGACCTTCATGCCATGCTCGGCATCGGGCCACGCGTCGCACCCTACGCGGCACCCACGCCTGCATTCGGAGCCGAGGGCAGCTTGGCGAGCTTGGTCACGCCACTCGACCACGAGTCGGTCAACACGCTTCCATCTCGAGAGCCGGTGGACGGACCGGTTCCGAATCTGCAGTTGGTCGACGGAGGCTTGAGCGAGCCTCATCGAGGGAGCGCACGCCGTAGCTCGCTCCGCGAGCTGCAGAGCCGGCTCGGGAAATATGACGCCGACTTCGCCGTCGTCGACCTCGGCTCCGCGGCCACGGATTCGGCGATTCGCTTCTGGTGCGGTGCGAATCATCGGCTCGCGCTGACAATGCCGGAACCCAACGCGGTGAGCGGGTTGTATCGGCTGGTGCGCAAGGCGTTTGCGGCCATGGCGCTCGACCATGTTTCGGACGAACGACAGCAGAGCGCCCTGCACGCCGCGTTTGCAAAAGCCGGTCAGACACCGGCGCCCTCCGACATCGCCGCGCTCGTGCAGCGCGAGTGGCCGGAGCTTGGACATGCGTTGCAGGACTGCATGAGTACCTTGCAATTCCCTTTCATCGTCAATCAGGCGCGCTTGCGCGCCGATCTGGAGCTTGGGGACCAGATCACGGTTGCGGTGCGCCGGCGTTATGGCGTTCCTCTCAAGTATCTCGGCTACGTCGAGCATGACGACGCGGTTCGAACGTGTTCGCGAAAGCGGCGGCCGCTTCTGCTCGAGAGCCCGGGCAGTAGGGCGAGCCGCAACATCGAGAAGATCGCGAGACGGCTTTTTGCGTCGCAGGATGGCCGCAGGGACCGTGCGCCGTGGCGTGAGGTGCCGCCGAGCTCGCATCACGACGTGCTCGAAGTCGAGCGCGGCGCGACCGACGAGGAGATCCGACGCGCGTACAAACGCATGTGCGGTGTGTTCGATCCGGAGAATCTGGTGACCTTTGGCCTGTTCGACGAGGAGGGGCTCGACGCCGCGCGCACCCGTATCGACGAGGCATATGACGTCCTCCTCGATCCAGCTCGCCGGCGTCCCTACGAGATTTCCGTGTTCCCCGAAGCCCCGGAAACAAACGCAGAAACCGACCAGGAGCAGGTGCCAAGCGGCGAGTTGCCGCCAGCGCCGAGCATCACTCCCGACACCGAGTTCAGCGGGGCGCTTCTTCGTGCGGTTCGGGAGTCGCAAGGCACGACCCTCCACCAGATCAGCGAGCGAACGAAGGTGGGCATCAACTACCTCCGATGCCTCGAAGAGGATGAGTTCGAGAAGTTGCCGGCCGCCGTCTACGTGAGAGGTTTCGTCACCGAGTTCGCCAAGTGCCTGAGGCTCGACCCGGAGCAGGTGAGTCAGAGCTACCTTCGGCGCTACAAAACGCGGATGGAAGACCCAGGAGCAAGCGCGTGAGTGGGACGCCGCCTCCACTCATCCTCGCGTCCGCATCGCCGCGCCGCCGCGAAATCTTGGCGTCGCTCGGGGTTGCCATCGAGGTGCAACCGAGTCGGGCCGACGAAGAGGCCCTTCAGATCGAAGATGACGTGGAGTTCGTTCGCGCGGCCGCCCGGATGAAGCTGGAGGATGTCTTGGGCGCCTGCCAGCACGCCGGCGCGTACGTTCTTGCCGCGGACACCATCGTGTGCGTAGACGGCCACCGATTGGGCAAGCCCGCTGACGATCCGGACGCCGTGCGTATGCTGGAGCTTCTTGCAGGGCGCGACCACGTCGTTCGAACCGCCATGGCGCTCGGCCGAGTCGGGGAGGGCGTCCTGGAGTGCCGCGTCGTGGAGACACGGGTGTGGTTCAGGCCGGCGTCTCGTGACGAGCTCGAGCGCTACGTCGCGGCCGGCGAGAGCGGTGACAAGGCGGGCGCGTACGGCGTGCAAGGGCGTGCAAGCGGCTTTGTGACCCGGCTCGAAGGCTCGTACACCAACGTGGTTGGCCTGCCGGCGGCCGAGGTGGTGGGTCTGCTCGTCGAGCACGGTGCACTAGGTCAATGGCCATGAGTTCCGACATTGCGGGCGCCCTCGACCGTCTCCAAGCGCGCATCGAGCAAGCGTGCGAACGGGCAGGGCGCGACCCCGGCTCGGTGCAGCTCGTCGCGGTTTCCAAGGGGCATCCCGAGGAAGCGATTCGGGCTGCCTACGAGGCTGGGATGCGTGTGTTTGGCGAGAACTACGCCCAAGAGCTCGGCGTCAAGGCTTCCGCGCTAAGCGATTTGCGGGAGATCAGTTGGCGCTTCATCGGCCATCTGCAACGCAACAAGATCAAGTTGATCGAAGGGGCTCGGGCGACTGTGGACACCGTCGATTCCGTGAGATTGGCGGAAGCCATTTCCACCCGAGCGGCGGCGCGTGCGACGGATGTCGAGGTGCTGCTTCAGGTCAACGTCGGCGGCGAAGCGCAGAAGTCCGGCTGCACGCCAGATGAAGTGCCGGCGCTCGTCGAAGCGGTGCGCGCGCTGCCGAACATCACCTTGCGGGGCTTGATGACCGTCGCCCCGCATCTCGACGATGTCGAAGCGACGCGGCCGTTCTTCGCCGCGCTCCGAGAGCTGGCCGAGGCGCACGGCTTGCCAGAGCTTTCTATGGGAATGACGCACGACCTCGAC